>JAURQW010000003.1 GCA_030835925.1 Gammaproteobacteria bacterium
AAGAGAGTTTTATTCGGCAAGATATCAGGATCTAAAGTCAGCTCAATGAAAATGATAAGTCCATATGAATTTTGGCCATTATTTCTTTTAGTAATATCTATAATTATAATAGGTCTTAAACCAGGAGTTTTACTCGGGTTAAGTGAGCAATCATCATTAAACATGATTAGAATAATCACTGGTGGATACTGATATGATAAATTATTTATATATTTTGCCAGAAATAGTACTAGTGACGTCTTTGTCAACAATAATAATCATAGACTTGTTTTTAGCGCCTAATCGTAAATACATCTCCTATTATTTGATTCAATTATTATTATTCTCTTCGATTTATTTTATATATACAAATCTACAGTATTTATCATCGAATACATCAGCAATATATGAGACAAATAATTTCTCAAATTTCTTTAAGATGTTTATTCTACTATCATTAGTAATTATTTTTTATTACACATATGAATTTCTCAGGAAGTTCAACCTTTATAAGACTGAGTATTTTACAATTAGTTTGTTTGGTACTCTGGGCATGATGATTATGATCTCTTCTAATCATCTTCTTTTATTATATCTTGGTATAGAACTACTCTCACTATCACTTTATTCTGTTATAGCTTTTAACAAAAATTCTATTTACTCGTCAGAAGCAGCTGTGAAGTATTATATTCTTGGTGCAATGTCTTCTGGGTTTTTGTTATTCGGTATATCATTGATTTATGGGCTAACCGGCAGTCTTCTTTATGATGAAATTTATCAGCAAATTAGCTTATTAAATTTATCTAATATTGATCAAGATGTTAGAGTATTAGGATTAGTTTTCTCATTAACATTTATCTTCATAAGTTTGGCTTTTAAATTCGGAGCAGCACCATTTCATATGTGGATACCTGATGTTTATCATGGATCTCTTATCACGACCACTTTGTTATTAAGTACAGCACCAAAGATTGCTATTTTTATAATTTTAATAAAGTTACTGGGACTTGTTTTTTCTGGCTTAGTTATCTTCTGGTCTGATATATTACAAATACTAGCAGTTTTATCTATAATAATAGGGAATATTACTGCAATTGCTCAAACAAATATTAAGCGGATGCTTGCATATTCTACTATAGCAAATATTGGCTTTATACTCTTAGCGCTCTCAATAGGCTCTTATGATTCTTTCGTAGCGTCTATGTTTTATACTTTAACATATATAATGACTACTATTTTGGCCTTTGGTTTGTTGTCAGAATTATTTTCTAACAATAAAGCTATAGAGCAGATCAAGGATCTCAGTGGCCTAGCTAAGTCTAATCCTCTAGTTGCATTTATGATAATGATAATAATGCTCTCTTATGTTGGTATTCCACCGTTCTTGGGCTTCCATGCAAAATTATATGTAATTCAATCTTTAGTTCAATCTAGTAATGTATTGTTAAGCATTTTTGCCGTAATTATGACAGTCATTGGATCATATTATTACCTAAGAGTAATTAAAATAATGTATTTTGATGATCACAACGATGCTTTGTCTTTTAGACCAAACTATGTTTTTAGTTCATTATTAGTCTTGGGTCTAATTTATCTTGGATTTTTCCCAGGTTCTCTTGCTGAGATAAGTATATACAGCCTAGCTGATCTCTTTAACACTTGAAAATTATATTTATAGATTATAGACTCCCTATACAGTGTGGGGTGGAGCAGTCTGGTAGCTCGTTGGGCTCATAACCCAAAGGTCGTAGGTTCGAATCCTGCCCCCACTACCAAAACTCATCCCAGAAACTAATAAAAAGACTAAAAACAACAATATTTTCTATTTAATGCAAATAATTTGTTATACAATACTTCTGAAGCCCCATTAGGGGCTATTTTATTGGCTGTATTACAAATGAATGATATTGAAGAAAGTTTATTTCAAGCATTAAATGAGATAGTAGAGAAAAAGGATATGAGAGTGGTAAATATAAGTATTGGTGGTTTGACTAAACGCCCCAGTATACAAATTATAATTGACTCAATACAGGGAGTCAGCTTAGATGATTGTTCATTTGTTTCAAAAGTCACCGATGACATAATAAAAGTTAATGGATATTATGATGATGACTACAATCTAGAAGTATCCTCTCCGGGTATTAATAGGCAATTATTTACATTAGACGATTTTCGCTTATATATAAATTCAATGGTAAAAATTAAATTAAAAAAGTCAGTAAATAATCAAAAAAATATTTTAGGAAAAATAAAAAATATTAAGATTGAGAATATTATAATTGACATAGGTCAAGAAGAAATAGAAATAGAATTCAAAAATATTAAAAAAGCGAATATAAAAGAGATTTAGAGGTACATCTTATGAATAAAGAAATACTTATGGTAATAGAAACTGTTTCCAATGAAAAAAATGTTAGCAAGGAAGTCATTGTTGATGCTATTGAGCATGCGCTAGCAAGTTCAGTTAAGAAAAAGTATAGGCTAGATAGAAAAAGCATCCACGATATTGATGCTAGAGTTAGTATTGATCTTGAAACAGGTGAGTACAAAACATTTCGTAAATGGGAAATCGTAGAAGAGATTGAGGAAGAAGAAAATTCAGACAGACAGTTGCTACCTAATGATGAAAAAATCATTAAAGAAGATTTAAATGTAGGCGATTTTTATGAAGAAGAGATTGATTCTATAGAATTTGGCAGAATAGTAGCAATGGCTGCTAAAAATGTAATTGTTCAAAAAGTTAGAGAAGCCGAAAGAAGTAGAGTAGTTGATATGTATTTGCCCAAGATAGGCCAACTTATTTTTGGGATAGTAAAAAGAGTAGAAAAAGGCAATGTTTTTATAGATTTAGGGTTGCCAGATAAGTCTAATTCAATGGAAGAAGCCATGATATTAAAAGATGCGTTAATCCCTAGAGAAGCAATTAGACCTGGAGATAGATTAAGAGGTTATTTAAGGGATGTACAATCAGAAATTAGAGGACCTCAACTTTATATAACACGCAAAGCACCAGAGTTCTTAGTCGAGTTATTTAAATTAGAAGTTCCTGAAGTTGGACAAGGGTTGATTGAAATATTAGGTGCGGCAAGAGATCCAGGGTTGCGAGCAAAAATCTCTGTAAAATCTAATGACCCTAAACTTGATGCTATAGGTGCATGTGTAGGAATGAGAGGGTCTAGAGTTCAATCTGTATCAAATGAATTAAGTGGTGAGAGAATAGATATCATAATGTGGGATGAGGATCCTGCCAAATTTGTTATCAACGCAATGTCTCCTGCAGAAGTTTTATCAATAGTGGTAGATGAAGAGAAAAAATCTATGGATATAGCTGTAGCTGAAGAACAGTTGTCGCAAGCTATTGGGAGAGGCGGGCAAAATGTTCGTTTAGCAAGTGAACTGACTGGTTGGGATTTGAACGTTATGTCTAAAGATGATGCTGATCAAAAAATAATGGAAGAAAACCAAAATCTAAGCGCTGTCTTCAAAGAGGAGTTAAATGTTGATCAAGATGTTGCAGATGTTTTGGCAAGAGAGGGATTCTCATCGATAGACGAAGTAGCATATTGCTCAATGGATGAATTTAATTCAATCGATGATTTTGATCAAGAGTTGATCCAAGAATTAAGAAAAAGAGCTGTAGAAAAAATTGAAACTAAAAACAAGGAAATAGAAGAGCAAAACTCTTTATCAGGTATTAAAGAACTTTCTAAAAATCATATAGAGGTCTTAGGAAAAAATGATATAAATAATAGAGAGGATTTAGCTGATTTGTCTGTTGATGAGTTACTGGAAATGATAGAATTGAGCAAAGAAGATGCTGGTAAGATAATTATGGATGCAAGAGAACCATGGTTTAACCAAGATTAATAAAAGGAAAAAAATAAGTGACTGAAAAAGATATAAAAAAAAGCTTGTCGTTAAAAAGTCATAAAAATTCTGGTGCAAAACAGTCTAAACCATCTGCTGGATCAAAAAATGTAACCATACAGGTTAGAAGAAAAAAGATTATCAAACCAGATAGTCTGGCTAAAGAAGACATCGCTTCCCCGGTTAATGAAGTTCCGGAAACCAATAAAGAGAAAATAATAAGTCCTGTAAAAGAAAAAATCAAAATTAAAGAAAAAACACCATCTGCAAAACTACAGAATGCAATAACTGAACAACCATTATCTAAAAAGAAGACTAAAATAGATAAAGATGAAAAGATGGATAATTTTGATAATAAGGAGTTACACCTAAAGGAGCCTAAAGCAAAAAAAAATATTAATAAAACTGAGACTCAATCAGATGTAGACTTGATGACTAAACATCAATTCGAAAAACCAACAGAGCCAATAAAAAAAGATATTGAAATACCTGAATCCATTAGCGTTAGTGAGCTTGCTCAAAAGATTTCTATGAAATCATCAGAATTAATTAAAGTTATGATGAATATTGGTGTAATGGCAACAATAAATCAAACTTTGGATCAAGATACAGCTATGCTTATTGTTGATGAATTAGGTCATACAGCCACTAGTGTTAAAGACGATTCTGATGAAGAAATGTCATTGCCAGTTGATGCAGTAAATTCTGATGATTTAGAGCCAAGAGCTCCCATAGTAACTATAATGGGACATGTTGATCATGGAAAAACTTCTCTTTTAGACTATATAAGAAAAACAAAAGTTGTTAACTCTGAAGCTGGTGGTATAACACAGCATATTGGAGCTTATAGAGTTGCTACTGATAAAGGCAATATAACTTTTTTAGATACACCAGGACATGCCGCGTTTTCAGCAATGAGAGCTCGTGGTGCCCAAGTAACAGACATTGTAATCTTAGTGGTTTCAGCAGATGACGGTGTTATGCCTCAGACAGAAGAAGCCATTGAACATGCCCAAGCAGCTGGAGTACCAATAATTGTTGCTGTTAATAAAATTGATAAAGAAAATGCTGATCCTGAGAAGGTTCAAACTGAATTAGGACAGAAAAATGTAATACCTGAAGAATGGGGCGGCGATACAATTTTTATAAAAATATCTGCCCTAACGGGAGAGGGTATTGATCAGCTTTTAGAAGCTATCTCGCTTCAATCAGAAATACTTGAACTTAAAGCTTCCAGCAAAGGTTCTGCTATTGGCTCAGTTGTTGAATCATCATTGGATAAAGGAAGAGGTCCAATGGCAACAGTATTAATTCAAAGTGGCACATTGAATAAGAAAGATTATGTACTTGTGGGTAAAGAATTTGGTAGAGTTCGAGCAATGTATGATGAGTTTAATAAAGAGATTATAAAAGCTGGACCAGGTTGCCCGGTAGTAATTACTGGTTTATCAGGTACTCCAAATGTTGCTGATCAATTACTAGCTACAACTGATGAGAAAAAAGTCAAGGACATAGCATCTTTGAGAGAGTCTAAACAAAAGGAAATTGAAATGCAGGCAAAGCAAAAAACTTTTAGCTTAGATAGTTTTAATTTAAACGATACTCCAAAGAAAAAAATTATTAACTTATTAATTAAGAGTGATGTACAAGGTAGTGTAGAAGCAATTAATTCGACTTTAAGAAATATCACTAATGATGACGTAGGGTTAGAAATTGTCTACAGCGGTGTTGGGGGTATTACGGAGTCTGATGTAAATCTTGCTGCAAGTTCAAACTCTAAAATTATAGGTTTTAATGTAAGAGCTGACTCAAAAGCAAAAAAATTAATAGAGACCAACCAACAAGATTTATATTACTTTAGTATTATATATGAATTGATAGACCATGTTAAACAACAGTTATCTGGACTATTAGATCCTGATATTAAAGAAGAAATAATTGGTATTGCTGAAGTTAAAGATGTGTACAGATCATCTAAGATTGGTGCAATCGCTGGTTCAATTGTAAGTGAAGGCATAATACAAAAAGATCAACCTATTAGAGTCCTTAGGGATAATGTTGTGATATTTGAAGGTGAGCTGGAATCATTGCGACGTTTTAAGGATGATGTAAAAGAGGTTCAAAGTGGTACAGAATGCGGGATAGGAGTCAAAGATTATAATGATGTGAAGCCTGGCGACCAAATAGAAGTATTTAAGAGGACAGAAATAAAACGAACCATTCAATAATTATGAGTAATAGGCTTTTCAAAGTTCAAGATTTATTACATAAAGAAATTGCAATGTTATTACACACGAGTGTCCAGAATCCAGATATAAAATCTGTAACTATTTCTGGTGTTAGAGTTAGTAAAGATCTAAAGTATTCAGAAATCTATTTTACGACTCTTCAGAAAAACCATAAAAAAGTTGAATTAGATTTAAACAAAGCATCTAGTTTTATTAGATCACAGCTAGCTAAAAAAATTCATCTCAAACGTTTACCATCCTTAAAATTTACATATGATTTAACTGCAGAGAATAGCGAGAAAATTGAAAAACTCATTAAAAGTTTTCCAGAAAATTAAACATGATCCATGGCGTACTTCTTTTAGATAAACCTAAGAACATTTCTTCAAATAAGGCCTTATTTTTTGTCAAAAAGATATTATCTCCTAGAAAAGCCGGAATTGTAGGCATATTGGATCCATTAGCATCAGGCATGTTACCTATAGTCCTAAATGAGGGCACTAAGCTAGCAAAGTATATAGAAAATAAAGATAAAGATTATTTGGTTATTGCTAAGCTTGGGTATAAAAGTACCACTGGTGATGCCGAAGGAATAATAACTCCAACATACATGAATGCTAGAGAAAAGATAACTGAGGTATCTCTAAATTCTATTTTAGATAATTTCGTTGGTGAGCAGGAACAAGTTCCACCCATGTATAGTGGACTAAAAGTTAATGGTATTAAATTGTATAAACTAGCCCGCCAAGGCATTTCTGTTAATAGAAAACCTAGGATGATTAATGTTTATGCTCTAAATGTAATTTCAGTAAATGATGATGAGATAACCCTGAAAATATCCTGTAGCAAGGGCACGTATATTAGGACTCTAATTGAATCTATAGGGGATTATCTTGGTGTCGGAGCATATACTAAAGAACTGAGGAGATTGAAAGTCGGCGTTTTTGAAGAAAAAAACATGATTACCATAGATGATATAATAAGCAATCAGGATTTAATATTACCAATCGATGATATGATCGGTGATATGGATTCTATATTAGTTACTCTAGATGAGTTACAAATACTCAGATTTGGACAGCGTATACATACTGAGAAATATAAAAATATTGATGAAATTGCTATTAAAAACCCAAATTTTAATCTTGTGGGCATTGGGAAAATAATTGATAACTATGTCTACCCAAAAAGATTAATGAACTTTGACGAATAAAGGTTTGTATTAGGCCGTACAGATGATAGAATACTCTCGTTAACGGAGTAGTTTATGGCGTTGGACAATAGTGTCAAAGAAGAGATAGTAAAAAAATATGGAAAATCCGCACAAGATTGCGGTTCTAGTGAAGTTCAAATTGCATTGCTTACGGCAAATATCAATAGTTTATCAGACCATTTTTCGAAAAACTCAAAGGATGTTCATTCCAAGCGTGGGCTCCTCAAAATGGTTATGAAAAGAAGATCTTTAATTAAATATCTTAAAAAGAAAGATATAGCTAGTTATGAGAATCTTATTAAACAATTGGGATTAAGGAAGTAATAATACATGCATACAAAAATATTTGACTTAGGTAGTCAATCGGTAAAGATTGAAACAGGATTAATTGCAAAACAAACTGACGCATCAGTAATAGTAGATATAGAAGGGACAGTTATTTTAGCAACACTCGTTGCAGCCAAAGAAGATAGTGATAGAGATTTTTTCCCGCTTACAGTAAATTATAATGAAAAAACATATGCTGCTGGAAAGATACCTGGAGGTTTCTTTAAAAGAGAGGGTAGACCTACTGAAAGCGAAACTCTAATCAGCAGATTAATAGATAGGCCGCTTAGACCCTTATTCGATTCATCCTATACTAGGGAAGTCCAACTAATCGTAACATTAATATCATATAATCCAGAAGTAGATCCTGAAGTAGCTGCCTTAATTGCGTCATCAGCAGCTGTGAAAGTATCCGGACTTCCATTTAACGGAACTTTAGGAGCTGTAAAAGTTGGATATGATGGTGAAAACTATTTATTAAATCCCAAAAAATCAGATCTAGATAAATCTTTGCTTGATCTAACCGTTGCAGGTACCGAGAGTGCTGTCATGATGGTTGAGTCTGAGGCAAAGGAATTAAGCGAAGATGTTATGTTGGGCGCTGTAAAATACGGCCATGAACAAATGCAAACTATAATTAAAGCTATAGACGAATTCACAGCAGAGATCGGGGTAACTAAACTTGAATGGAATCCAGTCGAAATGGATGATAGTGCATATAATGCTCTTAAAGATAAATACAAAGATAAAATTTCAGATGCTTATGCTATAACTAAGAAGCAAGATCGTAACGAGGCATTATCAAAAATTAAAGAGGAAGTTTTGAGTAATGAAGTTGATGAGGAAGGTGACAATGAGTCTGATGTACTTTCTTATTTTTCTAAAGCTCAAAAGAGTATCGTTAGAGATAGAATAATTGCTGGTGAAAAAAGGATTGATGGTAGAGATAGTTCTACCGTTAGAGCAATTGATGTGAAGATTGGTGTTTTGCCTCGTACTCATGGTTCTGCTCTATTTACAAGAGGTGAAACTCAAGCACTTGTTGTTACAACACTTGGTACTAACAAAGATGCTCAGATGATTGATTCATTGAATGGCAGGATAGATGAACCTTTTATATTTCATTATAACTTTCCTCCTTATTCAGTGGGTGAGATTGGTTTTATTGGATCTCCCAAAAGGCGAGAAATTGGACATGGTAAATTAGCAAGAAGAGGAGTACAAGCAGTTATGCCTACTCTAGAAGAATTTCCATATACAGTAAGAGTTGTATCAGAAATTATGGAGTCTAATGGTTCAAGCTCTATGGCATCCGTATGTGGTTCAAGCTTATCTATGATGGATGCTGGCGTGCCATTATCAGCTCCTGTTGCTGGTATTGCTATGGGTCTTGTAAAAGAAGGAGATAACTTTGTAGTCTTAACTGATATCCTTGGTGATGAAGATCATTTGGGTGATATGGATTTTAAAGTTGCAGGCACAGAAACTGGTATAAATGCACTCCAGATGGATATTAAAGTTGACGGCATTACTTCAGAAATTATGTCTCAAGCTTTAGTACAAGCTAAGGATGCTAGATTGCATATATTGGGTGAAATGGCAAAAGTCATAAGTAAGCCTAAAGATGATATGTCAGAATTTGCACCAAGATATACACATATAAAAATTGATCCATCAAAAATAGCAGCGGTAATTGGTAAAGGTGGAGCAGTCATAAGATCTATTGTTGAAGAAACTGGTGCCGTTATAGATATAACTGATGATGGTGTAGTCAAAATTGCAGCAACAGATCAATCAATAAGTGATCATGCTAAATCTATGATTGAAGAGATAACAGCTGGACCTCAGGTAAACAAAATCTATGAAGGTAAAGTTGTTAAAATAATGGATTTTGGTGCTTTTGTGAGTATAACGCCTAATCAAGATGGTTTGGTGCACATATCACAAATAAGCCAAGAAAGAGTCAATAATGTTAGTGATGTTTTGTCTGAGGGCGATGTTGTAAAAGTCAAAGTTCTTGAGGTTGATAAACAAGGCAGAGTGAAGCTTACAATGAAGGACATAGAAAACTAACGTAAACAAAAG
>JAURQW010000004.1 GCA_030835925.1 Gammaproteobacteria bacterium
AAATCTTAGATACTCTTGATATATTTAAACAAATTTATTTTGGGGTGTCGCCAAGCGGTAAGGCAGCGGGTTTTGATCCCGTCATTCGGAGGTTCGAATCCTTCCACCCCAGTTTAATAAGGTGCACACTATGAAAAATGACAAACCTTTAATGATTTTTTCAGGAAATTCTAATAAACAGCTAGCTATTGATGTGGCATCCCACTTAAAGTTATCGGTCGGCAAAGCAAGTGTTTCAACTTTTAGTGACGGTGAAATTTCAGTCGAGATACAAGAAAATGTCAGAGGACAAGATATTTTTATAATACAACCAACTTGTCAGCCAACAAATAATCATCTAATGGAATTAATGATAATGACAGATGCACTGAGAAGATCATCTGTAGAGAGAATCACGGCAGTCGTTCCATATTTTGGATATTCTAGACAAGACAGAAGGGTTAGATCGGCCAGAGTGCCAATTACAGCAAAAGTAGTTGCGAATATGATAGAAAGCGTTGATATCGATAGATTGTTAACAATTGATTTGCATGCGGATCAAATTCAAGGTTTCTTTGATATTCCTGTAGACAATATCTACGCTACACCATTATTGGTTGCTGATATTTATAAGCAAAAACACCCTAATATGTTAGTAGTTTCTCCTGATATTGGTGGTGTAGTAAGGGCTAGAGCATTAGCAAAGCAGCTCAACTGTGATTTAGCCATAATTGATAAAAGAAGACCTGAAGCGAATGTGTCCGAAGTTATGCAGATAATCGGGGATGTGTCCGGTATGACGTGTATCATGGTTGATGATATTGTTGACACTGCTGGGACACTATGCGGCGCAGCCAAAGCTTTGAAGGATCAGGGTGCTGAAAAGGTACTAGCATATATAACTCATCCGGTATTCTCTGGGAAAGCTTATGAAAATATTAAGAAATCAAAGCTTGATGAGATTATTGTAACTGATACAATCCCATTACATGAAAAAGCTAAGAATATTAAAAATATCAGGCAAATATCAGTATCTGAAATGCTTGCTGAGACAATCAGAAGGATTCATCAGAAAGAATCAGTTAGTACACTTTTCATGGATTAGTGTATAATCCTATTTTTGGAAGACATAGATTATGACATCACAATATATATTGAGCGGGACAAAAAGAGAAAATTTTGGCAAAAGAGCCTCAAAGCGTTATCGCAGAGAAAATCTTGTGCCTGCAGAGGTATATGGGGCCTCTAAGGATAATCAATCAATATTGGTTAATAGTTTCGAATTAACTAATCAAATCAAGGATCCACAGTTTTACAGCAATGTAATAGATTTAAATGTTGGAAAAACAAAAATAGAAGTTATCCTAAAAGATATTCAGAGAGATCCGCAAAAATCTCATATTACTCATATAGATTTTCTTGAAGTTGATCAAAATGTTAAAATTACAGTTAATGTACCAATAAACTTTATAAATGAAGATACTTGCGTTGGTGTTAAAAAATCTGGTGGTGTGGTCTCACACATAATCACTGAAATAGAGATTAACTGTTTACCTAAAGACATACCTGAAAATATTGAGGTTGATGTACAGGAACTAGATATAAATCAGAGTATCCATTTAACAGAAATCAAATTACCGGATGGTGTTGAATTTCTATCAGGCACTGACAAAGATCATGATTCCGCAGTTGTGAAATGTTACCAGCCTGTTGAAGAAGTTATAGATACTGCCGCACCAGAAGCTATTGCTGAACCTGAAGATGCTACCGCGTCGAAAGATGATGAGACAGCTACAAAAGGTGATGTTGATGATTCAAAAGAAAGCTAGTTTTTAATTATATTTAGTTGCGCTTATGAGTCAAATGTCTTTACAGCTAATAGTTGGTCTCGGTAATCCTGAACAAAAATACATGACAACCAGACATAATGTTGGTTTTTGGGTAGCAGATTCTCTTTCTGAAAAGTTAGCTAGAGATTTCACTTTCCATAAAAAATATGAATCTGATCTTTTTGAGTATGAGTTTGAGTCACGCTTATTTCATTTTATGAAACCCCTAAGTTATATAAACAACAGCGGTGTGCCAATTAAAAAATTTATTAAGAATAAAAATATTGAGGCAGAAAATATTTTGATAATTTATGATGATTTAGACTTAGCGGTTGGAAAGGTTAGATTGAAACAAGGTGGTGGTAGTGGAGGCCATAATGGTCTCAATAGTATTATTGAACAGATTGGTTCAAAAAACTTTTGGAGACTAAGAATAGGTATTGGTAAACCTGATGATAAGAATAAAGTGATAGATTATGTCCTTGGAAGACCATCATTGATTGATAAAAATCTGATTAATAAAAGTATTGATTTACTAATTGATGAAATAAATAATTTTTTCTCAGGTGAATCTACTAAACTAATGAATAAATTAAATGGGGACAATAAGTAAGATGGGGTTTAAGTGTGGCTTAGTTGGGATGCCTAATGTCGGAAAATCTTCGATTTTCAATCTGTTAACTAAACAAAAAATTGCTGCTGATAATTACCCTTTCTGTACTATAGATCCAAACATCGCTTATGTTGAGGTACCAGACCAAAGGCTTGATTGCTTGGCGAATGTAAATAAATCTGAAAAAGTCATTAAGGCATCTATTGAGTTTGTAGATATAGCAGGCTTAATTAAAGGAGCTTCCAAAGGAGAAGGATTAGGCAATGAATTTTTAAGTCATATAAATAGCACAGATGTAATTGCTCATGTTGTTAGGTTTTTTAGGGATGATGATATTCTGCATGTCAAAGGTCAGCATAATCCTTTTGAGGACTTTCAAGATATAAATCTTGAATTAATTTTAGCTGACTTGAATACCTTATCTAAATATCTAGAAAGATTAAAAAAAAGTAAAATGAATCCAAAAGAAAAGGATATTTTGGTAACGGAATTAGAAAGCTTAATAGAACATCTTTCTAATGATAATTTTGCCTCTTCTTTTCATTTTAGCGATGATTTATTGGGTTTAAATGATCTTAAGTTATTAACAAAAAAACCAATGTTTATTATAGCAAATATTAATGACAAAACTGATGAAAATGAAGTTCTAGAATTCCAAAAAAAAATATCTGACAATATTCATCTTGTAACCATAGATGTCAAACTAGAGCAAGATATTTCAGATTTAGACCCCAACGATCAAGCTGATTTTATGGATGAAATGGGAATTAAGGAAAGTGCTCTTACAAGGATTATTAGAAAAGGGTATGAACTCTTGGGTCTTAAAACATTTTTTACTTCTGGGCCAAAGGAAACTAGAGCATGGGCGGCAAAAAAAGATTTTAATGCAAGGGAATGTTCAGGTATTATACATACAGATATCCAGAAAGGGTTTATAAGAGCAGAAACAGTATCTTATACTGACTATATTGATAATGATGGTGAGCAGGGTTCTAAAAATAGCGGTGTTTGGAGACAAGAAGGCAAAGATTATATGGTACAAGAAGGTGATGTTATTTACTTTCGTTTTAATATTTAATGGTTATGTAGCTCAGTTGGTTAGAGCACAGCACTCATAACGCTGAGGTCGGTGGTTCAAATCCACCCATAACCATTCTATTACTTTAAATGTAGTTTTTGTTATCTTGTTAGTAAGCTATTATTTGATTATGATGAACTACTTTATATATATTTTTTCTTCCTATGCTATCGTGATAGGCTCAATGTTATTGAATGCAATAATTCTCTATTTCACATTTAAAAAAATCAAAGGAAACATTAAAGATAAGAGATAAATTATGAAGAAGAGAACTCTAAGAATATATTATATCTCTTTCATCTTGGTATTATTATCTTTACTTTTTTTTATGTTTATAAAGACATTTAATGATAATCTATTATTTTATCGTAGCCCCTCTCAAATTACCAATTCAGAGTTCCCTGATAATTATGTTTTTCGAGTTGGCGGAGTTGTCCTTGATGGCTCATTAATTAAGAGTAAAGACACTATGAATGTAAAATTTGTTATTACTGATTATGAACAGAATCTTGATATTACTTATACAGGTATTTTGCCGGATCTTTTCAGAGAAGGCCAAGGTGTTGTAATAAGAGGAAAGCTAGGTGATGATGGCGTGTTTTATGCAGAAGAGGTTTTGGCAAAACATGATGAAACATACATGCCTCCTGAAGTACTAGATAGCTTAAAAAATAATAAAGAAGCTCTCAACAAAACTACTGAGTCTATGAAAATATATAAATAATATGATTGCGTACATCGGATTTTTTTTAATATTACTCGCATTTTTAAATGCATTAATTTTAATATCTTCAAAACCATTATTATCAAAAGTCATGCCAGATTATGGTTCGGTAATTTTATCTTCATCAAAGTTACTTTTTCCTCTAATATTGTTCTCATTCATAAGCTTGATAATATCTTTTTTAACAAATGATTTTTCATTGAAATATGTATCATCTAACTCTAATTCTTTACTACCTTATTATTACAAAATATCTGCAACCTGGGCTGGTCATGAGGGTTCAATGTTACTATGGTGTCTGGTATTAAGTTTTTGGACATTTATGGCAAGTGTATATAGCAAAGATCTAGATACCGATTTTAGATTAAAATTTTTATCAATAATGGGATTATTAAATATAGGATTTTTGGCATTCCTTATATTTACGTCTAACCCTTTCGAAAAAAATTTATCTATCCCAATTGATGGAAGGGACTTAAATCCTTTATTGCAGGATTTTGGTCTGATTGTACACCCTCCAATGCTTTATATGGGGTATGTAGGATTATCTGTGGTTTTTAGCTTTGCTGTAACATGCCTGCTGAAAAATGACTTTAAGCCTGAATGGGCAAAGTGGATCAGACCTTGGGCTTTGATGTCATGGAGTTTTTTAACATTAGGTATAGCTCTGGGAAGTTGGTGGGCTTATTACGAACTAGGTTGGGGAGGTTGGTGGTTTTGGGATCCAGTTGAAAATGCATCTTTCATGCCATGGTTAATAACGACAGCTTTGATACATTCGCTTATTACATGTGAACAGAAATCCATGTTTAAGAATTGGACAATCTTGCTATCTATCATCGCATTTTCATTAAGTTTACTTGGAACTTTTTTGGTTAGATCAGGAATTTTAACATCCGTACATTCTTTTGCTAATGATCCTGCAAGAGGCGCTTTTATTTTATTATTTTTAGCAATAATAACTGGATCAGCATTAATATTATACTTAAAGAATTCCCCCAAAATGAATGATAAGACCTCTTTCAATTTTTTTTCCAAGGAAAGTTTCTTTTTAATAAATAACATTTTACTCGTTACGGCAACATTCACTATATTGCTTGGCACCATGTATCCTCTAGTGCTTGATATCCTGGGTTTAGAAAAAATATCTGTTGGCGTTCCATATTATAATTCTGTGTTTCTTCCTTTGATGATACCGCTAGTTTTCTTAGCTGGATATATCCCGATCTTATTTTTATCAAAAAAAGTAAAATCGCATGGCCAGTCTAAATATTTTTTTATCAGTTTTATCATAATAGTCCTGATTTCATTGCTTGGTCATTCTTTGTTCGACGTATATAACCTAAGTATTTTCATTGGGTTTTTCTTGTTTGCGTGGATAACTCTCAATTTAATATATGACTTTATATCTAAATTAATATCTACAGGTAGCATTAGATTCTTTTTTAAAAACATTGGTATGTTCATGGCGCATCTAGGCTTAGCATTATTTGTTATTGGAGCTACCGTAGTAGAAAATAATAAAACTGAAAAAGAAGTAATTATGAATCTCAGTGAAAAATTAGACGTTGGAGGTTATTCATTTGAATTTGTCGATATAAATGAAAATATGGGACCAAACTATTCATCAGTCATAGGACACTTTAGAGTTTACATTAATAATGAATTTATTACTGATATGTATCCCGAAAAAAGATTATATAATTCAAGTGAAATGCCAATGACAGAAGCAGGGATTGATCCTGGATTTAAGAGAGATTTATACATAACGCTTGGAACAATGATAGATCAAGATAAATGGTCAGTAAGAATATATCATAAACCGTTGATTAGATTTATTTGGATTGGCGCAATAATGATGGCGCTTGGAGCAATTCTTAGTGTTTTGATGAAAAGAAGAAATATAAAAGTGGTGAACTAATTTTGAACAATAAAATATCCATAACAATGTTCATTATTTTTGTTTTGTTGCTCTATTTAGGTTTATCAAATAACTCAAGATTAGTTCATTCACCACTGATAGATAAAGCTATACCAGATTTCAACCTCCCTGTTCTTCAGTCAGAATCATATGCTAATAGTTCTAATTTCCCTGATGATGTTTTTCTTCTAAATATATGGGCCAGTTGGTGTGTAGCATGCATCAAAGAGCATCAAGTACTTAATTTAATTAACAGCGAAAAGAAAGTAAGGTTAATCGGTATCAATTATAAAGATAATGAGGATGATGCTATTGGATGGCTAAAAATATATGGAAACCCTTATGAGTACAATATTGTTGATATGGATGGTCAGCTTGGAATTGATTTAGGGGTTTACGGCGTACCCGAGACTTTTCTAATAGATAAGAATAATATTATAAGAGCAAAGTATATTGGTGCCATAAGCGAAGATATCTATTACAATGAGATATTGCCAACTATAGAGATCATATCAGATGAGAAGTAAAATATTTTTATTCAGTCTTTTAATACTTATTTCGACTACAATTTCATATGGCGAAAATTCTAAAGACACAAAACTCTATAATAAAATTATAACTGAATTAAGATGCATGGTTTGTCAGAATCAAAATATAGCAGAATCAGAAGCCCCGCTTGCAGTTGATCTAAGAAATAAAGTAAAAACTATGATTAATAGTGGCTATGACGAAAAATATATTAAAAAATATATGTCTGATAGATATAGTGATTTCATACTCTATGACCCACCATTTAGGGTACAAAATATATTATTATGGATTGGCCCATTTTTATTTTTGTTAATAATATATTTCATTCTTTTTAGGAAAAATATAATTAAATGATATATATAATTATTTCTGTTTTCACATTATTTTATTTATTCTTTTTATTTAAAAATATTGGTGAAGGCACTAAAGTCTCATATAATAATAAGAAATTTATTAGTGTAATTGTAATTTTACTCATTCTGATGATAAGTATATTTGTCAAAGATTCTGGAATTACTAATCATGAGGAATATGAGTCTATTCTAGATAAACATTCCGAAATTCGTAAAAATATTTCTACCATTAAGAAAAACATACCCATACTACGCTCAAAACTAAATAAAGAAAAAGACTATTATCAGGGTTGGGTGATGTTAGCTAAATCTTATATAATTACTGATGATATTACGCAAGCAAGAGTTGCATATGAAAAAGCTTTATCACTTAATGCTGATGACCCAATTATAATCGAAGAATTTATTTCAGTATTAATAAAGCTTGATCCAAAATCTAATAAAAAAGAAATATTAAATTCATTTGATAAGCTATTGTTACTAGATAATCTGAATCTTAATATTTATAATATGAAGTTAAATTACTCAATAGATATAAATGATGCTGATCTGACAAAGCAAATCCTTAAAGATATTATTTCTAATCAAAACATACAAAATAAAGATCAGTATGTTGCTGCATTAAATCAAATGGAGTCATCTGGGTCATTTAACTTAAAAATTATAATCTCAGAAACATCCTATAGTTCATTAATTAGATACAATTATATATTTTTCATTCTGAAAGAAGATGGCTCTAATATTCCTTTTGCTGTAATGAGGTTTAAAAATGATGAACTGCCAATTACTTTTATAATTGGTTCAAAAAACAAAATGATAGTAGATGCGCCAATACCGAAAAATTTAAGATTATATATTAAAGGCAGTAATGAACCTTCGGTAGATAAAAATATGGAAACTATGTATGAGTCAGATGTTATAGATATACTTGATCAGAGTGAATATAATATCAATTAATATGTAATTCTATCGTCAAATACAAAACAATCTCCCTTCCATTTATTTTTATTATCTGGATTATTTAGATAGTTAATAATACCACCCTTTAGTTGGAAAATATTATTAAAACCAATTTCTTTCAGGGCAACAGTTGCTTTTTCACATCTGATGCCTCCTGTACAAAAAATTGCCACATCCTTCTTAGTATCTATATCTTTATTATTTTTTAGGGAATCTTTCAAGTCGCTAAAATTTAATAAGTCTAAACTCTTTGAATTTTCAAATGTACCTAATAGATATTCAAACCTATTTCTCATATCGATGACTAGTGGTTTGCGATCAAGTAATTTATCCCATTCTATAGGTTCTAAGGAATTATTTTGGGAGACTATTTCTTCTGATATAGTAAAGCCAGCTTTTATTATTTCATCCTTAATTTTTACCTTTAATTTTGTAAAGACCTTTTCAGATACAGTAGATTTATTATAATGTATAGAACCTAACGATAATAAATTAGATATATAGGATTTGCAGAGTTCTACGTCATCTTTTGATCCACAAAAATTAGCATTTATGCCTTCTGGTGCTAATATTATTGTCCCATGAATATTTAGTTCTTTCAGATATCTATGAATTTTCAATTTTAGATTCTCTAAATCATCGACTTTTATGAATTTATAAAAGCTGATTGTGGTATCTATTTTTTTATGCATAAAGTCATTCCATCATATAATGTTAAAAGACAGTGGGAAACACTCTTATCAGTTGCTATATAGTTATTCAATTCTCTTATTGATCTTGTGTTATTTGTTTTATCAGAACTGTCCATTACTTTACCCTTCCATAATGTATTATCAATCAATATTGCCCCGCCTTTCCTAATAAGCTGTAATGATCTTTTGTAATATTCTAAATAGTTTTTCTTATCAGCATCAATAAATATAAAGTCAAATGTATCATGCATCTTTTTCATTAGAAAGTCATCTAAAGAATCAATTGCATTACCAATTATTAATTCAATTTTATGATTACAATTACTTTTAACCCAATATTCTTTTGCGATGTCATTAAACTCAGTCGAGTTTTCTAGAGCATAAAGCTTTCCACTTTCAGGTAGACCTTTAGCTATACATATTGCGCTATATCCTGTGAATACACCGATTTCTATACATTTATTAAATTGTCCTAATTGACATAATATTTCGATGAGAGATCCTTGAGTCTGACCAATCTGCATGACAGCTACATCACCTAGTAACTCTGTTTTGCTTCTTAATTCAGATAATATAGTATCTTTTTCATATCCTACTTGTTCTATGTATCCTTTAAGCTTTATAGGGTCTAGCGATATATTTTTATTCTTCATTATTCTTGTCTAGCTTCAAATTCAATTATTAATTCAATTTCATCACCGACTAAATTCTTTTTTACCGCATAATTCATTCCAAAATCTGACCTTTTAAATATAGCCGAGCCAGACACACCCATAACCATTGGCTTAGAAAGTCCAATTCGGAATGGATATGTATCAATTTTATTAATTTTCACATTCAGTAATAAAGGTCTCGTTTTACCAAGCAATGTCAGATTACCTTTAATTTTTCCGGGGTTTAATTTTAGGTCATTTCTATCAGCCTTGAAAATCATAGTTGGAAAATTATTCGTATCTAAAAAATCAGGACTTTTGAGATGTGCGTCTCTTTTGTCATGATTCGTAAAGACGCTATCAGTATCAATTATTATTTCTACTTCTGATACTATATTTGTACCTGCATTATATTTGAAAGAGCCACCAGCCTTTGTGAACATCCCTAAGGTGCGGGCATAACCAGCATGATCAACTAAGAACCCAATACTTAAATGTGTTTCATCTAGTATGTATTTCTCAGTATCTGATGTAGCTATATTCGAAATAGAACAACAGATGGCAATGAGTATATATTTAACCTTTTTCATATTTATTCCTATATAACCAAATTATATCCTTAGAAAAAGAAAATGTAATTATAAAGAGTGCTAAATTTATTATAAAGTTGAATATATACTCATTAAAATATACCTCATGAGAGATTATCATTAATAGTGTTGTCATGACACATGCAGATTTTCTTAATATGCTATCTGGTAAAGTTTTTTTTAACCATGAATATTTAGTCATCAAAGCAATAAATATATATCGATATGCTGGAATCAGAAAAATATATAAACCTATATCCTTATTTATGTAAAGTGATATTGATAGTACAAACATTAAAAAATTATCAGACTCTTGATCAAAAAGTTCTCCAAATTTGGAAGTGTCATTATACCTCCTAGCAATAAATCCATCTAATCCATCTAAAAGTAATGAAATAAGCGCAAGAATTATAAAAGCACTTTCGTTATAAAAAATCCTGGAGATAGCTGCATCTATACTAGAGGTAATAGAGGCTGTCAGAAGAAGTATTGATATTGTAAGTCTTATGTATGTAATTTTGGAGGCCAAACTAAATTTTAGTAATTCTGTGGTAGAAAAAAATTTGAATATTAGGTATGAAATAAACAAAAAAAATAATGAATTTTGTAGTAATATAAATACTGTTAACTGTTCTTTAAAAGTTAATAAAAGCAGTGAAACTGAAAAAAAATATGTAAAGGAAATTGTTATTAAATTATATTTACTCATATACAATTAATTAAATTATGAAAAAACTTGTAGCCGAATCATTTTGGATCAAAAAACAAAACACTAGTTTTATTAAGAAACACCCTCTAAGTATACCTCAAAAAAACCAAGCTTTGATAAAAACTATATATAGTGGCATTAGTTATGGTACAGAAAAGATAGTTTATACTGGTAGTGTGCCAAAAAATCAACGTCCTCTAATGAAATGCCCCTTTCAAGAAGGTGAATTTGGGGCTAATGTAAAATATGGTTATATAAATGTTGGGGAGGTTATAGAAGGATCTAAGGCATTTAAGAATAAATATGTATACACATTATTTCCTCATCAAACTTTATATACGATGGATGAATCAGATCTAACTATTATTCCAGAGTCGGTCCCTTTAAAAAGATGCTTGTTAACAGCAAATATGGAAACTGCTATCAATGCTATGTGGGATACCCTCCCATCATGTGGTGATAAAATATTGATTATAGGTGCTGGTATTGTTGGTCTATTAACGGCATATTTGTTGAAAAAAATTCCTGGGGTAGAGATATTATTGGTTGATCAAGATAACAAAAAATCAAAGACTGCAAAAACATTTGGTATAGAATTTTCTCAGAAAATACCAAATTCATATAAAGCAAATATAATATATGAATGTTCGGGTAATCCATCTGTTATTAACGAACTTTCTACAAAACTAATGGAAGAGACAATAATATGTATATTAAGTTGGTATGGAAATGCTTCATCTAATGTTAAGTTTGGTACTGAATTTTTGTCTAAAAGAGCTAAAATTATTTTCTCTCAAGTATCCAAAGTTTCACATAATAGGAGTAAATACTGGAATAATAATGATAGAAAAAAACTTGCTCTAAGTCTATTGGATAATGATAAATTAGATTTGTTGATAGAGAAAAGAATGGTGAATTTCTACGATTTACCTATTTTCTTTTCTGAAATAAAAAATAATAAAAACTTTTATTGTAAAGTTGTTGACTATGGAGTAAAAAAAAATGTACGAAGTTAAAGTGAGGGATAATTTATTTATAGCACATAGCCTTAACAACGAATTCTTTGGTCCAGCTAAAAATTTACATGGAGCCACATATGTGATCGATCTTATAGTAAGCAGTAACAAGCTTTCTAGCATGAATGTTGTTATAGATATTGGACTCGCATCTAAATTACTTAAAGAATGTATTAACAAATATAATTATAAGAATCTTGATGAGGTAGACTCTTTAAAAGAAGTTATTACAACTACAGAATTTTTAGCATATCAACTAACAAATGATTTTATTGAAAAACTAACTAAAGAAGAAACTAATATATCTAAAATATATAGTATCAAAATGATACTCAATGAATCCCATGTAGCTTCTGCCTCTTATGAAAAAATAATATAAATGAATGAAAAAACTATTTTTTATTTTTCCCGAATTTGAAGGTGCCATAACTGGTGGAACACTATATGACTATGAAGTATGTAAATATTTAAAAAAGCTTCATGTGCCTGCGAAAAAAATAATTGTTTCAAGTTCAATTACTCAGATTAAACTATCAAGTTTGGTTAATAACTTGCCCAAGAAATCAATCATTCTTATTGATGGTTATTTAGCTAATAGAATATCTTTTATATTTAATAAAAATATACATATATTAGTTCATCATCCATGTTGTCTAGAAAAAAGGGAGGGTAAAATGTCAAACTTAAATTTATACTTTAATGAAAAAAGAGCTTTTAGTAACTCTAAATCAATAATAACTGTTAGTTTTTATATGAAAAAAGTAATAAACTCATTATTAGATAGAATTGTTAAAACAGAAGTTGCATATCCGGGTATTGATGATAAATATTATTCAAATAAAACGAACTTAAATTCTAAAAATATACTAGTAGTAGGCAATGTAATAGAGCGAAAAGGTTATGACATTCTGATTGAATCTCTATCAAAAGTTAAACATACTTGGCATCTTAATATTATTGGCAAGTATTCAAAAAATGATATTTATTATCTTAAACTCATTAACCAAATAGAAAAATATAAGCTATCAGAGAATATAACGTTTTTAGGGAATATTTCTGATGATGCCAAGATGAAGTATATGCTCAACTCAAAGATATTCGTATTACCTACCTCTTATGAGGGTTTTGGGATCTCCCTTGTTGAAGCTTGTGCGTTGGGTATGAATGTTATCACTAGTGATCTGCCAGTCTTAAAAGAAGCTTTACAAGGTGGAAAAGTTACTTTCTTCCCCAAGGATGATAGTAAAAAATTAGCAAAGGTAATTGAATATAGTTTATTATCAGAACCACATATTAGTGATAGTAAACTTAGATATTATAATTGGAATGCTACTGCTAAAATTTTTAGAAGGACATTATATGCAAGCTAATAAATTTACCACCACTTGGATTAATTTGAGAGAATCATATGATATGTTATCGAGAAGTAATTTGCTTCAAAATTTGTATAAAAATAATAAAATGAACTTAAAAAAAGTCATAGACCTTGGAGGTGGCAATGGTTCTTTTCTTAGATGGTGTCACTACAAAAATATTATATATGATGATTTCCTAATTGTTGATAATGATGAAGCATTGCTGAAAAGCTTTTATCCTAGAACAAAAAGCTATTTATCAACGATGTCTTTATCTCTTGTCAAAGATAATATGATGTCATATAGAATTCAGAGTCTAAAAAAGAATAAAGATGGTTTTATCACATTAAAAAAGCAAGATCTTTATAAATCTATTGATATTATCAATGATTACAATCTAGTCAGTTTTTCTGCTGTGTCAGATCTACTGTCTAAAAAATTTATTAAATGTTTATTTGATAAAATTGATAAAGGCACTAATCTATATTTTTCTATATGTTTTGATGGGAGAGTTAAATGGAAGAATAAGAATAAACATGATAAGTATATAGTTTCAATGTTCAATCAACATCAGAAACAAGAAAAAACAACAGGGGTTGCTTTGGGTTTGAATAGCATAAACTTCATCAAGAGTCTCTCCAAAAAAAATGATTATAAAATTTATATAGCTGATTCATCATGGTCTGTTGACTCATATGATAATGATTCAAGGATATTTCAAAAAGCATATCTTAGTACAATTTATAAACCTTTAAAAAAATTTGAATTGATTGATCAAGATATATTAGAAGATTGGTTAAGATCTAAACAAATTGATATAGAAAGTAAAAACAGTAATTTGGTGGTTGGCCATAAAGATATATTGATCGAGACATAATGAAAATAATAGATATATGTAGATATATAATTTCTTTAGGATTAATTTACATTCTTTTCATCAATTATGGTAAAGATATAATAAACACAATTAAACTAGTTAATATTGATTATATAATATTAATTATTTTCATAAGTCTAATACAATATATATTATCTGCATATAGATGGAAGTATATTTCTAAATATACGGACCTTAATATTAGTTTCATTAACTCAATAAAATTTTATTATATTTCAACATTCATGAATAATATTTTGCCAGGTGGTATAATGGGTGATATTTTTAGAATTTATCATCATGTTGACGATAAAAAGGAGATCTTTAAAATAGGAAGGTCCTTTCAATCAGTTGTATATGAGAGATTATCCGGCCAGCTAATGCTCTTATCATTTTTTATCTTATCCTTGGGCTTATATTTTATTATTCATCAGAAATTTATTGCTTTTTCTTATTTATTTTTACCTTTGATTGCCGCTTTCTATTTCCTGAAATATGTCTTTAATAATAAATTAAGAAAATATATAAGAAGTAAGCACTATGGAAATAACTTCCTAACTGTTTTTACAGGAGAGGTTTTCTGGAGACATACAGTATTGTCTTTTTTTGTAATGATGTCTTATATTTTTATTTATATAATATCTGCAGTTTCTCTTGGTGTGAACATAGATTATTTTTCATTTTTAGTTTTCACTCCAATAATACTATTCTCTATGACTTTGCCTGTTAGTATTGGTGGTTGGGGAGTTAGAGAGTTTGCAGCACTATTAATATCTTTTCTATTGGGTTTATCTGCATCAGTAAGTATAAGTGTTGCTATAATGTATGGGATGTTAAATCTCATCTGTTCTTTGCCTGGCTTATACTTTTTATTAAAACTTAAATCAAGATAGTTTGATATCACAAAGTATATCTTGACCCATTTTGGAATATTTAGTTTTATGACATTTAGCTTCATCTAGCGATTGTTTTGTTTTTGTTATAAAGCTGGGTCTTCCTTTACCAAGAATACTTGGACTAATGCACAAGTGAAGCCTATTTAAAATGTTACTGTTATAGAAATCAGAAACTGTTACTCCGCCACCCTCTATAAATATTATTTTTTTCCTTAACTTGTTTAGTAGCAAGATAATATCTTGCTCATTAAATCGACCTTTATCCAAAGGCAGCTGGAAAATATTATCTTTATTTGTTTTTATTTTATCACCTATGATCTTATAACCATTAGAATCAGAATTTTTGAAAACGTTATACTTATTAGATAATCTATTATCTTTATCTATAATTATTCTCATCGGACTTGGTCCTTTGATTAATCTAGTGGTTAGTTTAGGATTATCTAGTGCTACAGTTTTATATCCTACGATTATAACATCAGAGATTGCCCTGATCATATGAATATGAGTGAGGTTTTCTCTGGAACTAATATATTTTGATTCACCAGAATCAGTTGCAATAAACCCGTCAAGTGTTTGTGCCAAATGAGCTATAAAAAATGGCTTATGGTGGTTGTTAAATATAATAGGAAGAAATGTTGAAAATAGCATTTCATTATAATCATCTATTATAAAATTACACTTAGATATAGTCTCAGAATTTCTATCATATACTAGGATATATTTTACCCCTCTAATAGTTTTTTCTATAGATATCAGGTAGGAGTGTTCCTGTTCATCATATACTGTTTCTTTTGCCGCTAAAACTAGTGACCATGAAGATTTCTTTGTTATACTAAGTTTATTAACCATTTTTTAATTATATGTTATTTTTTAAAAACTTTATAAAAAGCACTATTATCGGATCATTAATCTTGGTACCTGTTCTAATATTTATCTATTTTACTCAAGGTTATGTGTCTAATTATAATTTTGTAATAGGCTCTGTAGGCTATTTTATTGACACTATGCAAAACATGGGTCCAGTGTATGTTTTGATTATTTGTTATCTAACAGGTGTTCTAGCACAGTTCTTTAGTCAAAACCTAAACCTAAATAATTTATAGAATAGTAGGGTTTGGTGCATCACCATACACATCATCAGGATCAAAGACCTTTTCTTTCTCTGTGAATCTTAATTTAACATTTTTGCCATCATATTTAATTTCTCTATAAAAACATGAGAAATAACCTACATGGCAACTCGCATTACCTGCAACTGTAACTTTTATCCAAACACAATCCTGGTCATCATCAATTAATATTTGATCAACTTTTTGGACAAAACCACTTGTAGCGCCTTTATGCCAGATACATTTTCTACTTCTACTATAATAATGCGCTTCTTTTGTTTCAATAGTCAATCTTAGAGCTTCTGCATTCATAAACGCATGCATGAGAAGTACACCAGTTTTTGTATCTGTTGTAACAACAGGTATAAACCCTTGATCATTGAACTTGGGGCTTAAACTAAATCCCTCTTCAACTTCTTCTACTGATTTCCTTTCTTTAAACATTATTTTTCTTAAATTTTGACTTATGTATAAATATCTTGCCACAATAATAACACTCTATAGAGCCTTCTTCATTAAGTTTTAAAAAAATTTGAGGATGTGAGCCACTATCTTTATCACCAGTACAGCTAACAGATTTGACACTATCCTCGATAATTTTAATATTCGATATTCTCATATTTTATAGGGAGTCAAAATCCCCAAGTTTCATTAAACGTTCTCTAAACCTTTCTTTTATTTCTTCAGTTAAATATTTCAGATCTAGTGCAGCCTTCATCTTTTCTATATTGTTTATGTCTTTAAATAAAATACTAGCTATATCAAATAATGATAGACTATCTTCCTCAGTCTTAATTAATTTTAATTCATCACCACTTTGCATCGATCCATTTTGTATCACTCTTAAATATGAGCCCAGAAGTCCACTAGTTGAAAACTTTTTAGGAAATTCTCGGCTATTCATTTTTATTCCTATTTTGAAACATGGTATTCTTGGCTGAGATACTTGAAGTATGCAACTGCCAACTTCAAACTCATCACCTATTTTTACTGACTTTTCATCAAAATCATCTATAGTCAGATTTTCTCCAACTAGACCATACTCACTATATTCTTGACCCATTTCATCAGACCACTTTTTATAGTGTTTATAAGAATAGGCATACACAGCTTTGTCATAACCACCATGAACTTTCATATCAGCTTGCCTATCGCCTGATATTCCGATATCTGATACATCTACTGAACCATTGATGGGTTTTTTGTATATACTTGTGATAAGCTCTTTACCATTAAAGACGATTTTTTTTGGCTCTGACACGTTTATAGATAATATTTTCATTATTAAAAAAGGATAACTTAAGATGAATGCATATACAATAAATTGGATCTTATTATTATTATTGTCAGCCATCTGGGGAGGGGCATTCACACTTAATAAGTTCGCTCTAGAAGCATATACACCTGAAATTCTTGTAACAGGTAGGTTATTGGTCGCAGCTATTGTTCTGATTATTTTTATTCTGATAATTTTTAGAAAAGTGGATATTAAAATGTCTGAATGGAGATACTACTTATTTATGAGTATTGTAGGTATAGTGGCACCCTTCTTATTGATATCTTATGGCCAAATGGATATTGATAGTTCATTAGCAGGAATATTAATGTCAACTATGCCAATTTCAACATTAATTCTCTCCCATTTTTTTCTAGATGATGAACAGATGACTAAGAAAAAGTTAATTGGTTTTCTGATAGCGTTTATAGGCATAATTATACTTATTTTGCCTGGAAAAGCAGACCTTAAAACCTCTTTACTAGACGGCTTATCATCTGAATTAATGGTTATATCAGGAGCTATATTTTATTCATTTGCAGCTGTTTATGGAAAGAGGTTTAAGATAACAAACCCATTAAATGCCTCAACAGGAGTAACATTATACTCAGCTGCCATAATGTTGATATACCTGAGTTTCAATTCAAACATAATACCTAGTAACATTGGAAGCGTTGGACATGTTTCAGCAGTTTTTATTTTAGGTATATTCTGTACAGCAATTGCCACAATAATATATTTTCAGATTCTTCAATCTTCGGGAGCAACTTTTATTTCTATGATGAATTATCTTATCCCTGTATGGGCGATATTATTTGGAGTAATATTTTTCAATGAAAGTGCTATGTGGAACTATTTAATTGGGTTAGTTGTAATTATATTTGGAATACAATTATCTCAAAAAAGCAAAATAATTTAAAAACCCAAAACAACAGAGTCATGGATAACTTGATTTTATGGTATATTAATATCATAACTAATAGAGGTGATATATGTTGGATAATGAAAAAGTTAAAATCGAATCTGCTACCTTTAGGAGATTACTGGAACATTTAAGACAAAATCCAGATGTTCAAAATATTGATATGATGAATCTTGCAAACTTTTGTCGTAATTGTATCTCAAAATGGTATGTTGCTGAAGCCGAAAAAATAGGTGAAAAATTGACATATGAAGAAGCTAGAGTAATCATCTATGGGATGTCATATTCTGATTATAAAGCAAAATATCAAAAAGAAGCTACAAAAGAACAACTAGAAAAATTTAATGAAAGAAAAACTGAGAAATAAAATAAATCTATCAGACAAAGACTTACTGGCTTACAATAAGCATATTCTTTTGGAAGATATTCAGACCGAAGGAATAGAGATCCTTGCTACAAAGCACATAGTATTAATAGGACTTGGGGGGTTAGGTTGTCCTATTGCTCAATACTTAGCAACATCTGGTTTAGGTAAATTATCTATTATTGATAATGATATTATTGAGGATACAAATTTACAAAGGCAAATACTATATACATCCAGTGATATAGGAAAAAATAAAGTTGATACTGTTGAGAAAAAACTAAAAACTCTCAACTCTGACTTGGTTATTCAGAAACATAACATAAAATTTTCAATGCATTCTAGTAATTTACTAAAAGATGCAGACTTAGTTATAGATGCTACCGATAACTTTTCGACTAGATCTATTATTAACAAGGCTACTATTAAGTACAAAAAACCATTAATTATGGGAGCAGCAGAAAAACTGGAAGGACAGGTTTCTGTGTTTAGGAATGATCTGATCAACAGACCCTGTTATAATTGCCTATATGCCGATGTAGATGATAAAGAAAATTCATGTATGGATCAGGGCGTTTTATCTATGTTAACTGGGATAATTGGCAACATACAGGCATTAGAGAGCATCAAACTATTATTAAATTTTGGAGACACATTGGAAAGCAAGTTGTTACTAGTTGATGTAAAAAATATCAACTTTAGAACAATCAGGATTTCCAAAGATCCAAAGTGTACTATGTGTAATTAATATGATTAATGACCAGCTATCAAGAAATTTTAAATACTTAAGAATTTCAATAACAGATAAATGCAACTATCGATGTTCTTATTGCATGCCTAAAGATATATTTGGTAAAGACCATCAGTTTTTACAAAAAAAAGAACTCCTTACTTATGAGGAAATTATTGAAGTGGTTAAAATATTGAAACGATATGGATTGGAAAAAGTTAGATTAACTGGTGGTGAACCTATGTTAAGGAAAAATATAGAATTACTTATAAAAGGTCTTAAAGATGAGGCTTTAGTTAATCAAGTTTCTATTACTACCAATGGGTCATTATTGGATCATGATAAGATAAGACTATTGAAAACTAATGGATTAGATGCAATCACTATTAGTCTAGATTCCTTGTCTCAAGATACAACAGATGAATTGAATCCAACAAATAATAATATCCCAAAAGTTTTGAGTTCTATAGATAGTGCATTAAAGATATTTGGCACTTTAAAAATAAATATGGTCGTTATTAAAAATAAAAATAGTCATGAAATTATCGATATGGTAAAAAAGTTCCTACATAAAAATATTGAATTAAGATTTATCGAGTATATGGATGTTGGCGAATCAAATAATTGGGATTATGAAAATGTTTTTACCTCTAAGGAAAATATAGATCTAATTAAAGAGTATTATTCCATGAGTAAAATAGTTGTTACAAAAGATTCAACATCTGAAAAATGGCAGCTCGATAAATATCCTTTAAGCATAGGTTTTATATCATCTATATCAAAACCATTTTGTAGTAACTGTAATAGAGGAAGATTGTCAGCCGATGGTAAGTTTTATACTTGTTTATTTTCTGATGCTGGTTATGATTTTGCGGGTTATATTAGAAACAAGAATCTATCTTTAGGGGAATATTTTGAAAAAATATGGCTTGAGAGAAATGATCAATATTCGCAGCTAAGATTCACAAAAAAGATCATAAAAAATAAAAAAAATAAAGTTGAGATGTCATACATTGGGGGCTGACAGGTTTTAGGTATATTAAGTTGTAAAGTCTAATGCAGGAAGATAAAATTTAATTATGTATATTATTTTCAGTTATATTTCTTATTTCATAGCTATAATAGCTGGTTATGTTGCTGCATATGATTTACTGATACAAATTTTCCCCGAGTTTGGATTATTTGAAGTATTGGTAGGTTTTATTGCAACTGCAATGTTTTTCCCCTTAGTTCCTATATATTCTGGTTTTACCAATGGTGAATGGATGTTAGCAATCATATGTTTTGGGTTCATATTCCTAGGTGTAATTCTTGGAAATCAAGCTAGGAGAAACAAGCATTAGCTTCATTAGAAAGTAGATTTTTGACTTTTTGCGGTCAAATTGTTAATTTTGTTGATAATAATTGCTTTTATAACTATTATACATGCACAAACTCATGAAAATACATGTCAAATATTTTGCTAGTGTTAGAGATTTAATGGGAACAGAGTCTAAAGATCTAGATATTGATAAATCATTGTCTGTTTACGAGTTATGGAAAGATTTAACAGCAAAATTGAATGTCCCAAAAGATGTTCTAATAGCTGTTAATCATAAATATGTTGATAAAGACTTTAAATTAAATGATGGAGATGAAGTTGCTTACTTCCCTCCAGTTACAGGTGGTTAATTATGAAAATAGAAATAGTAGATGAAAGATTTGATCCATGGCAATCGCTAGTTGATTACAAAAAGAATGACTTACAGAACAATCCTAAAATTGGAGCATCATCAGTTTTTTTGGGTACTATGAGAGATTTTAATGAAGATTCTGATGTAACGGGTATGGAGTTACAACATTATCCAGGTATGACGGAAAAATATTTAGAGGATATTGTTAACACTGCAATCAAAAAATATAAAATAATCGATGGACTAGTAATTCATAGGGTGGGTTTGTTGGAACCTACCGATCCAATAGTTATAGTTGCTAGTTGGTCTGAACATAGAGACAATGCATTTAATGCTACTCGTGATATTATGGAATCGCTTAAGGCAGAAGCTCCTTTCTGGAAGAAAGAATCAACTGACAAGGGGTTTAGATGGGTCAAACCAACAGCCAGCAATACTGAGACCGAAGATACCCAAGATGAAGCCCAATAAAGTAGTACTAGCATATTCTGGCGGGCTTGATACATCTGTAATTGCAAAATGGCTCATGGAAAAATATGAATGTGAAGTTATCACATTTACCGCTGATATTGGACAAGGTTCAGAAACAAAAGACGCAAGAGCAAAAGCGAAAAAATTAGGTATAAAAAAAATATATATTGAAGACTTAACTGAGGAGTTTGTTAAGAGTTATGTATATCCTATGTTTAGATCTAATGCAGTCTACGAAGGCGAATATTTTCTTGGAACATCCATAGCAAGACCATTAATAAGTAAAAGGCTCATAGAAATCGCTAAAAAAGAGGGCGCTGATGCAATTTGCCATGGAGCTACTGGAAAAGGTAATGATCAGGTCAGATTTGAATTATCAGCATATGCATTGAACCCTAAAATAACAATAATTGCTCCATGGAGAGAGTGGGCATTTGTCTCGAGAAAAGATCTAGTAAGATATGCTAGATTAAATAAGATTGCGATCGATTTTGATTCTGGAAAGAAAAGTCCATATTCAATGGATGCAAATATTCTTCATACTTCATACGAAGGTGGTATCTTGGAGGACCCATGGAAAAGTCCTGAAGAAAATATGTGGCTAAGAACAAAATCAATTGAAAAAGCAGCAAACAAACCCGTTACTCTAGAGCTAGATTTTAAAGACGGAGATATTATTAGGATTAATAAGAAGCCATTAACTCCAGCTAAAGTACTCAATAAACTAAATATTCTTGCAGGCAAACATGGTATTGGAAGAGTAGATATTGTTGAGAACCGTTATGTAGGAATAAAATCTAGAGGTTGTTATGAAACTCCAGGTGGTACCATTTATCATAAAGCTCATAAAGCAATAGAATCAATTACAATGGATAGAGAGTTATTGCATTTAAAAGAAGACTTATCAAACAGATATACGAGGCTTGTTTATAATGGGTATTGGTTTAGTCCTGAGAGAGAAAGTTTACAAAAACTTATTAATGATTCTCAAAAAAGAGTGACTGGCACAGTTAGAGTAAAATTGTTTAAGGGCAATATAATTATATTAGGCAGGAAATCACCTTATTCTATCTATAGCGAAGATCTATCAACTTTTGAGGCAGATTCAGGCGATTATGACCAAAAAGACGCCGAAGGTTTTATAAAAGTAAATTCACTTAGATTAAGAAATAAACAAAAATAATTATTTATTAATTTTATCCAGATACACTGTGAATTTTAGAGATTTTTTTCTATATTGTTCAATCTTAACTGGAATAAAATCATGATCTACTGCATACCACGTAAGACTACTTCTTTTATTATTCTCAATAACTCTCTTTATTACAATTGTATTAGTTTCACCAAAAACCGTATCAATCACATCATCTGAATGAATTGTATAAATATACTTTCTTAACCTACCTTTATCTAAAACAGTATAAGTTGATTCGAAAGTACCATTCTTTAAATCTTTTTGATAAGCAATCTGAACTGATAGTCTATCGAGCGTATCAGCAACCTTATGATGTTCTTTTTTAATACCATTATCTATGGTGTGTACACCACTATCACTATTGAATATTGTAACTATATAATCCCTTTTATCTTTCCTTTCCCTTATATATTCATATTTTAATGGAGATATAGATCCTGAATTAATCATATAATTAGATAATTCTACACGCTTATCTTTCTTTAGTTTAAAAACTCCATCAGTTTTGCTTATAATTTCGAAAAAAAATGAATTATCTCTTTTATATAAGCTATAAGAACTTTTACCAAAAAGAATTTCACCTTTATATAGCTTATAAAGATGTTGAGAAATAGCCACTTGCTCACTATAAGAATAGATAGGAATAATCATCCATAATATTATTATGATAAACTTAGTTAATTTTTTAAAATATGCTCTATAGGACATTCTAATATCTCGCCATTAAATGAAAACTTATTACCTAGTTTTACTATATTATTTTCTACAAACCACTTGATTGCAATAGGAAGTATTTGATATTCAATCATATGAATATTCTTCTTTATAATTTCCTCATCATACTGATCAACTTTATATTTTCCTTGTATGATTATTGGCCCACCATCAAGTTCAGAAGTAACATAATGAACAGATGCGCCATGAAACTTATCTTTTGCTTTGATTACTTTTTTATGCGTATCTAAACCTTTGTGTTTAGGAAGCAATGATGGGTGAATATTAATAATTTTTCCATCATATTTATCAGTGATAATTTTAGGGAGTATTTTCATAAACCCAGCTAGAATTAATAGATCAATATTATTTTTATCTACTATATCAGACAGAACATAGTCAAAACTTTCATTTGTATCAATGATCATGCTAGCTATGTTATGATTTTCTGCAATATTCAAACCCTTAGCTTTTGAGTTATTGGAGATAACCATAAATATATCCATCTTGATAAATCCGGATTTAATGTTTTCTATGATATTTGAGAGATTGGTGCCATTTCCAGAAATAAGAATAATTGCTTTAGTTTTTTTCATATACAATTGCTTTGTTACTATTTTTCTTTATAATACAACCAATTATTTTTGGCTTGTACTTTAACTTCGTTGTAACTGAAATTAATTTTTTTAGATCTTTTTTATCTATAATTAACACCATGCCAATTCCACAATTAAAAGTTTTTAACATTTCATTATCTGTCAAAGCAGCTTTCTTTTGAATAAGCTTGAATATTTTTGGCAAGGACCAGCTAGATAAATTTATCTTAGCCATAAATTTATCTGTAAGAACTCTAGGAACATTATCCGTAATGCCTCCACCAGTGATATGAGCAGCTCCATGTATGGATATTTTCTTTTGCAAATTAAAGAAAAGATCTGAGTATAATTTTGTTGGCTTTATTAGGGCTTTGCGAAGGTCTATGCCATCATATTTCTTTTTTAATGAGAGATCATTGGTCTCAATCAATTTATTTATCAATGAATAACCATTTGAATGAAATCCACTAGAGGGTATACCAACTATGAGATCACCATTTTTTATTAGCTTCTTGTCGATCATCTTATGTTTGTCAACAATACCAACACAAAAACCCGCTAGATCATAATCTTTACTTTTATACATCCCAGGCATTTCTGCAGTTTCGCCACCTATCAAGGGTATTTTTACAGCATTACAAGCTTTTTTTATTCCTTTGAGAACCTTAGTGTGTAGTTGAACATCTATTTTACTTGTTGCAAGGTAATCTAAAAAGAATAACGGTTCAGCTCCTGAAGTTATCACATCATTCAAACACATAGCTAGCAAGTCCTGCCCAATATATCTATGTTCATTTAATAAAGCTGCTAATTTAAGTTTTGTCCCTACACCATCGGTACCAGCAACAATCAAAGGATTTTTATATTTTTTAATATCTAGCGCATATAGGCTCGAGAAGCCTCCTATGCCAGCAACGACATTGGAGTTTTTTGGATTGACTCCTTTTTTTAAGTTGCTTATGAGTTTATCGGCTTTTTTTATATTTACACCGGATTTTGCATAAGTTAGCTTGTTTAAATTTTTTTTCATGTTTAAATGGTTAGGATTTAATTATATATTAATCTATTGAGTATATATACATTTATGAGAGAAACAAAAGTTAAAAAAGATCAAATTCCTATTAATTTCAGCTTTATCTCGAATAAAAGCTTTGATAACTATATTGTTGGAAATGATAATCTTACAATAGATTTTTTGATGAAATTTCATGCTAATCCACTTAGCGCAATTATTTTTTTGATTGGCAAAAAATCAAGTGGTAAATCTCATTTATGTTCAGCTATAAAAGCTATAACAAGTAAGCCTACGGTTTTTTTAAACGAGGTGAATATTGACAAAGTACATTTTGATGAATTATCAAGGCATGAATTATTGATTATCGATAATATTGATATAATAATTAAACAGCATGATAGAGAAGAACTATTGTTTGCAGCAATTAATGACTTTATTTTAAATAAAAAACATATATTGGTAACATCTACCTTACCTCTTGATAAGATTAAATTTCGACTACCCGATCTATCATCTAGGTTGAAGTGGGATCAAGTTCTGACAATACCAGAACTCACTGATGAAGGAAAAATTAAGGTTTTACAAAAAAATGCATATGAAAGGGGATGGGATATCCCAAATAATGTATGTGACTATATAATGAACCATTATAAAAGAGATTTATATTTTTTATGTAACTGTATCAAACACATTGATCAAGCGTCGTTATCTTTAAAGAAGAAAATAACCATTCCTTTTATAAAAAAAATAATTGAGTATAAATAGGGTTTAATTGTCTAACCTCTTTGCGAGCTTAGCCATTCTCTCACCAAAACTCATGCAAATTTCTTTTTCGTCTTCTGATATATCATTTTTACCATTAAAAGAAACATGACTGGGTCCATATGGTGTGCCGCCTGTTTTTGTGGTATTCAATGTCTTATTACTATAAGGGACACCAGATAATATCATTCCATGGTGTAGCAAAGGCAACATCATGCTGAGGAGAGTAGATTCTTGTCCTCCATGAAGACTAGAGGTTGATGTGAATACTCCAGCGGGTTTACCACACAGAACCCCGTTGTACCATTCCGCTGTTGTTGTATCAATAAATGCCTTCATTGGTGCCGCCATGTTACCAAAATGAGTTGGGCTGCCGATTAATAAGGCAGAACAATCTTTCAGATCCTCATTTATTACGACAGGGTCACTATCATCAGTGTTTTTTTGATTATTCGGCACTGTTCTGAGTATTGCGTTCGCACCATCAATATTTTCTATCCCTCGAGCTATCAAACGAGCCATTTTTTTCGTTGAGCCATTTGTAGAATAATATATAATAAGTACATTCATTATAGAACTAGGATATTCTATATGGGTAATAAAATAAACTTTTTACGTTATATTATGCATAAACTTTCAATACTCCTTGTAGCTTTATTTTTTTCTCAATTGCTTTTCGCTGCAGATGGAGATAAACAACTATCAAGTCAATCGATAAAAGATGCCAAGAGGTCATATAAACAGGTAGTAAAGCTGAATAATGCATGGAGAGATACTCAGAAAATTATTAAAAAGGCAGAAAAAGCTCATGCGAATAAGAAATATACTATTTCAATTAAATTAGCCAAAGAAGCTCTTAATCAATCTAAAATGGCAATTGAGCAACACAACTCACAAAAAAATAATTATAGATTTCTAGATAATTAATACTAGCTGATAATTTCATCTAACAGATTATTAATATCCATTTCAGATTTAGATTCCGAGGACCTTTTTTTAAATATTACGGTGTTATTGTTGGATTCATTCTTACCTATTATCACAATATTGGGTATACCGATTAATTCCCAGTCTTTAATCTTTTTACCTAAATTGGCATCTCGATCATCATAAATGGTCTCAATATCCTTTTCAATGAACGATTCATATACCGATTCACAGTATGCCCTAACATCTGAATTTTTGTGTCCATCAATTTCAATAATTACAGTATTGAATGGAGTTATTGATGCAGGCCATTTTATACCTTTGTCATCATGCAATTGTTCTATTGCCGCCGCTACAATTCTCGTCACACCTATCCCGTAGCAACCCATAAACATGTCTACAGTTTTAGAATCTTTAGTGGTTACTTTTGCTTTCATTGTCTCTGAATATTTTTGACCAAGCTTAAAAATATGCCCAACCTCTATTCCTTTTTTATGAGTTAAATTAGTTTTTTTGATTAATGCCTCTAAATCATCTTCACCATACTTAACTTTTGCTATTTCTATATTCATGCCTTTTAGTTGATCATCTAATAATAAGTCATCTTCACCTGTATCCGCTATAACATGAAATTCATTAGATTCATTCCCCCCAATATTGCCACTATCAGCATCGACAACAGTAAAGTCTAACATTAGATTTTTAAAAATATTATTATATGCAGTTTTATACACCTCATATGCTTCATCTAAAGATTGTTGATTTGCATGAAAAGAGTAAGCATCTTTCATAATAAATTCTCTTGCCCTCATCACACCAAATCTTGGCCTGATTTCATCTCTAAATTTAGTTGAAATCTGAAATAAATTTATTGGCAATTGTTTGTAGCTTGATACATCCTTTCTGATTAAATCAGTGATAACTTCTTCAAAAGTTGGACCCAAACAAAAATCTCTTTGATGCCTGTCAGTAAACCTGAGCAGCTCAGGCCCATATTGATCCCATCTACCTGATTCTTGCCATAGTTCAGAGGGTTGAACAGACGGCATTAATATTTCACTGCAACCAATCTTTTCTAGTTCTATTCTAATGATATCTTCAATTTTTTTTATAACTCTTAACCCAAGAGGCAGCCATGAATATTGTCCTGATGAGAGTTTTCTTATCATTCCGGATCTTATCATCAGCTTATGACTAATGACTTCGGCATCAGCCGGAGTATCTTTTAAAGTGAATATTGGAAAATGTGAAACTCTCATTAATTATTAATTATTTAATCCCTGATAAATCTTAATTTGATGTTTTAGTTTAACATGATTATAGGTATTATATATAAAGCAATTCAATGAGTTTTTTTGAAGTAATGTATGTTTAAATTTTTTAAAGATTGGTATGAGAGCCATTTAACAGATCCGAATCAAGTAGCTTTAGCACTAATAATAGTTTCTATAACACTGATTACATATATCTTGTTGTCTACAGTAGCGCCCATACTTATTGCAATTATTTTAGCCTATATGCTTGAGGGAGTGGTTGGACGACTTAATGAATTAACTAATATCCAAAGAAAATCAGCCGTATTGCTTGTGTATATTTCTTTTATTGCAATAGCAATCATAACTTTGTTTCTTTTAGTTCCAATTATGTTAGATCAATTAACTCTTTTAATTAAGACATTGCCATCCATGCTTGAAAAAGGAAAAACTCTAATGCTTGATTTTACATCCAGTAATAATAATTTTATTCCAAAGGAACAGCTAACAAATGTCTTCTCTGCTATGAACACAGAAATTAGTATGGCAGGCAGATCAGTAATTTCTTATTCAATTGCATCGGCAGGAAGTATATTTCAAATAATAGTTTATATGCTCATCGTACCTATACTTATTTTCTTCTTTTTATATGATAAGGGGCAAATTCACTCATGGTTTACAAAGTTTTTTCCCGAAAAACTAGACTTATCTAAAAAAGCATATGCTGAATTAGATCTTAAAATAGGTAATTACATTAGGTGTAAGTTGATAGAAATTATAATCGTATGGTTTGCATCTACATTATTTTTTACTTTATTTGGTCTTAATTACTCTTTATTATTGGGATTCTTGTGTGGATTATCAGTAATAATACCTTATGTAGGTGCCATCGCAGTCACCATACCTATATTTTTCATAGCTTATTTCCAGTGGGGAATAACTTCTTATTTTTGGTATATAGTTATTATTCATATACTTATCCAGATCTTGGATGGCAATGTTGTAGTTCCTATCCTGTTTTCTGACGCAGTTAACCTACACCCTCTTGCGATCCTGATTTCTATTTTATTTTTTGGTACAATATGGGGGATATGGGGAGTATTTTTTGCGATACCACTGGCGGTTTTAATGAATACATTATTAAATATTTGGCCGCGAACAGCAAGTGAGGGTTAATATGAGAGGAAAGCATGTTTAAAGGGAGTATGGTTGCACTAGTAACCCCAATGAATGAAGATGGTAGCCTAGATCACACATCTCTGGAAAACTTAATTGAATTTCATATTGAAAATAAAACTGATGTCATTATTTCAGTTGGAACTACTGGTGAATCTGCAACTCTTGATTTTGATGAGCACTCAGAAGTAATAAAATCTACTCTCGCTATTGTCAACAAAAGGATACCTGTGATTGCGGGTTCTGGAGCAAACTCTACGAGTGAAGCATTACAGTTAACTCAAAGATCAAAAGAACTTGGTGCAGATGCTTGTTTGTTAGTCACTCCATACTACAATAAACCAACACAGAAAGGTTTGTATGCGCATTATAAGAAAATAGCAGATGAAGTAAGTATACCTCAAATATTATATAATGTGCCCGGTAGAACATCAGTGGATATGCTACCTGATACTGTATATGATCTCTCTTCGCATCCGAATATTATTGGTATAAAAGAGGCTTCCGGAGATCTTGAGAGATCTAAGGAGATATTGGAAAAGTGTTCAGGCAACCTTTCTATATTTACCGGTGATGACAAAACATCGGCGAGAGACATTGGTTTAGGTTTTAGGGGCAATATATCTGTAACAGCAAATATAGTTCCTTTAGATATGCACAATATGTGTAAATTAGCATCAGAAGGAAACAGTGATGATGCACAAAAAATTAATACTAAAATAGAAACATTGCATGATAATCTTTTTATTGAGTCTAACCCAATACCAGTTAAGTGGGCTTTGAATAAAATGGGATTAATTAAAAAGGGAATAAGGTTGCCTTTAGTATGGATGGATGAAAAATATGAATCTAAGCTAGAGAAGTCATTAATTGATGCTGGAGTTAATATTAAATAAAAATGAAAATTAAATACTTAAATATTATTATTCTATCAACTACATTCATATTAACTGGATGTTCAAGCTTTACTGATTATTTTAAAAACCTTACTTCTGAAGAAAGAAAAGATTTGGTTGTTTATAAAACAAATAAACAGTATGAAGATACTCAATTCGATTTATTAGTCCCGCCAGATCTAATAACTCCAAACTCTGGGAATATTCTTGAGATACCTGATTATGACGATAAAGGAATTGGAGTTTTTACTGTAGATACTCCGCTAGATAATATCAAAATTATACGTTCAGGTAGAGATTCATTTCTTTCGGTAAAAAGCAAAGACAAAAAATATATATGGAGTAAGCTTTCTTCTTTTTGGCAATCTGAAGGTTTCATGCTTGTTCAACAAGATTATACGCTAGGCTCAATGCGCACTGGTTTTCTTGAAAACATAAGTGAGGCTCAACTTGGTACGGTACAAAAATATGTAGGCAGATATATACCATTGTTAGTCTCTCCAGAGACCAGGGATAGTTATAGCACTAGAGTAATAATAAATGATGAGTCAACAGATATTTTGGTTACTCATTATGGTAAAGAGTTCATGTCTGATGGTGATACAGAATTTAGATGGCAAAATAGACCAAGGGATCCAGAATTTGAGAATGAAATGATATCTAGGTTATTTATTTATCTGGGTGGCGAAGAAGCTCAAGCTAAAGGTTACTCTATTGTAAAATCAACAGGTATTCGTAATAAAGCTACTATGAATATAGATCAGAATGGTTTCCATACGTTATTTATTAAGGATATCTATGAGAGAGTATGGCCTGAAGTGATAAAGTCTCTAGATACTTATGGTATTAAGACATTATCTGCAAATAAAGATGATGGGATTATAAATGTTTCTATTGATAATCAGGAGGCTACTGATCAGTCTTTTCTAAGTTCATTAGTTTTTTGGAAATCTAGCAAAGCTATCGATTCATTCAACATAGTTCTAATTTCTAGTCAAGAAGGAACCCTTATTGAAATTCAGAATAATGCTAATTTAAATTTTACTAGCACTGCAACTGAAGAAGTGATAAGAGCGCTGTACGCAGATCTGAGATAAGTCCTTAATCTTTAACTTGATGGATTTGAGCATATGCAGAGTGATTATGTATAGATTCAAAATTTTCCGATTCAACAACATATTCTAATACTCTTTTATCTTCAGCAAAATGTGTAGCTATATCTCTAACCATATCTTCAACAAATTTTGGATTATCATATGCTAGTTCTGTTACATGTTTTTCATCAGGTCTCTTAAGAAGAGCATACAGTTCTGAAGATGCTTCTTTCTCAACAATATCAATTATCTCTTCAATCCACATGAAATCATTAATTGTTGCTGTTACAGTCACATGTGATCTTTGATTATGTGCTCCATATGCAGATATTTTTTTTGAGCATGGACATAAACTTGTGACAGGAACTAAAACTTTAACTTTTAAGTTTGATATACCTTTGTTTGCCTCACCAATAAAAGTCACCGTGTAGTCTAGCAAGCTTTTTACTTTTGATTCTGGAGCAGTTTTATTTATAAAATATGGAAAAGTCATTTCAACATGACCCGATTCCGCCTCTAATAAAGTCAACATTTCTTCGATCATTGATTTAAAGGTGTCTACTGTTATTTGTTCCTCATGGTTATTTAGAATATGAACAAATCTAGACATATGCGTACCTTTGAGGTTGTGTGGTAAATTTACATACATATTAAAACTAGCTACAGTTGTTTGATCTTGTCCTGATCTTTGTTTGATTACCATCGGATGCAGAATATCTTTAATTCCAACTTTGTTGATGGGCAAGTTCCTTGTATCTTCCAATCCCTGAGTGTCAGGTAGATTACTTTTATTTATTGATTTCATTTTTTTTTTATTAGTTGCCATTATTACACCGTATATGTTACTGCTGATTTATCTGTTTCCCATAATTTAATCGATTTCACAATAATCTTATCATTATTTATTAACTTCGTAAGCTCTATATGAATATATTTTGCTATATTTTCCGCTGTTGGATTAATTTTTTTAAAAGCTGTCAGATCATTCAAAAACCTATGATCTAGTTTATCTACAACCTTATTAGTCATATTTCTTATTTTTTTAAAGTCGATTACCATTCCGATATTATCTAGTTTATTACCTGAAACTTCAACTTCAACTTTCCAATTGTGACCATGCATTCTTTTGCATGGACCCTCGTGCCCATTTAAGATATGTGCTGATGAAAATTCAACAAATGTTGTGAGTGTATAAATTTTACTTTCCCTTAACGTTTCTTCGATTATTATTTAGATCTTCCATTTTTTTAATGTGGTCATTAGTTTGGTTTTCTATACCATGTTCATCCAATCCTAGATCTGAAAAAATTTCATTTTGGCTTCCATGCGATACTATATTGTCGGGGACTCCAAGATTAATTATATTTGCCTTAATATTATTCTTATGTACGACTTCGTTCACAGCTGAGCCAGCACCGCCAAGTATAACATTATCTTCGACAGTAAATATATACTCATGTGTTTGACATATACTAATAATTATAGTTTCATCTATCGGCTTAACAAAACGCATATCAATCACAGATGCGCCATTTTTCTTAGCGAGCCTATAGATTGTATTTAAAAGGGTACCAAAAACTAGATAAGCAATTTTTTTTCCTTTTACTATTGTTTTGCTCTTTCCAATCTCTAACTCTTCATCATTCAAATTTAAATCCAAACCTTCACTGAATCCTCTTGGATATCTAACTGCACCAATTCCTTTAAAATTTAATCCAGTAGTGAGCATTTTCCACATTTCCTCTTCATTTGATGGTGTCATGAGTACAATATTTGGAAGAATTCTTAGGAACGAAATATCATATATGCCTTGATGAGTTTCACCATCAGCACCCACTATACCTGCCCTGTCGATTGCTAGCAGTATATCAAGATCTTGTATGGCAATATCATGTATTAGTTGATCATATGCTCTCTGTAGAAATGTTGAATAAATTGCAACAATTGGTTTTAAATTCCCACATGATAAACCTGCAGCAAATGTCAGAGCATGTTGCTCAGCTATTCCAACATCAAAATATCTGTCAGGAAAGTTTTTCTCAAATTCCACAAGACCAGAACCTTCTCTCATGGCTGGGGTTATGGCTACTATATCTTTATTTATCCTAGACATCTCATTAATCCATCGAGAAAATATTTGAGTATATGTTAATTTATTACTTACCTTATTAACCTTCGAGACGCCGGTTTTTATATCAAATGGGGTAACACCATGATATGAAATAGGATTTTGTTCTGCGAGTTTATATCCTTTCCCTTTTTTTGTGATTATATGTAGTATTCTAGGCCCTTCTTTTTCCCTAAGATTTTGAAGCACGTCAACTAGTCCGTTTACATCATGACCATCAACAGGGCCATAATAATTGAAGCCAAGTTCTTCAAACAATAACCCGGGTGTTATGAAGCCCTTTGCTTGATTTTCAACCTTCTTGGCTATCTCTTCAATTGCTTTTACTTTACTGAGTACTTTTTTACCACTTTCTTTTATAGAGTTAAATGTTTTACCTGTCAATATTCTAGTTAGATATTTGTGCATCGCACCAACATTTGGCGATATAGACATCTCATTGTCATTTAATACAACAAGTAAGTTCGACTTCATGCCTCCAGCATGACTGAGAGCTTCAAATGCCATACCAGCAGTTAAACCCCCATCACCAATTACTGCAATTACTTTCTTATTCTCATTTTTTAGTTTAGCTGCTCTCTCATAGCCTACTGCAGCACTAATTGATGTGCTTGAATGTCCAGCTCCAAAAGCATCATACTTACTCTCATCTCTTTTTAAAAAACCGGAAATACCACCTTTTTTTCTTAATGTAGACATTTTATCTTTTCGGCCAGTTAATATTTTATGTGGGTAACATTGATGACCTATATCCCATACAATAATATCGTTTGGGGTATCATAGACATAGTGAAGTGCAACTGTAATATCAACCGCACCAAGACCAGCAGCAAGATGACCACCTGTCTTAGATATTGAATCTAACAAGTATTCTCTGAGTTCATTAGATAGTTCGACTAAATCATGGCTAGACAGATCCTTCATGTCTGTTGGATCATTTATTTTATCTAAAATTTTATAATCTCTGTCCATAAAAATTATTTTTCACTGATGTCTGAAACTTCTTTGATTTTTTGTTCTGCTTCTTCGAGCGCCTTTTGACACTTTTTTGATAACTGTATTCCTTGTTTATACTTTTGTATTACCTCATCTAAGCTTAAATCTTTAGATTCAATATCATCAAGCAGATCCTGCATTGCTTTCAAATCTTTCTCAAATGTCGATAAATTAGTTTTTGGTTTCTTTTCCATATTCTTATACTACTATTTTTTTGTCACCTTTACATGTTTTACAAAATTATTGCTTACCTCAATTATTTCATATGAGTATCCATTTCTCTCAAAAATCACACCTTTGGGTGGTATATTCTCTAATGACTCTAATATATACCCATTAATGGTTTTTGCGAAGTTTTCAGGTATTTTCCAATTCAACTTTTTATTTATTTCTCTTATTTGAACTGTACCTTCTATTAAGTATATTTTATCGTTTAATTTACTTATTCCATCATCTTTGTTTATATCTGTATAGTTTCCAACAATTTCTTCTAATATATCATCGAGAGTTACCACTCCTTTTACATCTCCATACTCATCAACCACAAATCCTATTCTTTTTCTTTCTTTTTTGAACTCTATTAATTGACTCGTAAGCGAGGTATCTTCGGGAATAAAATATGGAGGATTAATATTGTTTATTATCTTCTCTTTAGTGATTTTACCATCGACTAACATCTCAATTATTTTTCTTTTGTGAAGGAAGCCCAATAGCTTATTAAACTCTCTCTCATAAATCGGTATCCTTGTATGTCTGCAGTTTAATATAGATTTAGTAATATCTTCTATATCTAGTTCAATATCTACAGCTATTAGTTCACTTCTTGGAATCATAGCATCCTCGATTTTAACTTTTTCTAGATCGAGCATATTTACTATCATTTCTTCATGACTTTTAGGTATCCTTTCACTAGATTCTTTCACAATTAACTTGATTTCATCTTTTGTCAGAAGTTCTTGATTTTCATAATCAGATCTTATACCAAAGATTCTTAATAATATTTTAGACATGAAGTTGATTACAACTACCAGAGGATAAAAGACTCTCATCAATGGATAAAATATCCATGATATCGGATAAGCAATTTTATCAGGATATAGTGCTGCAAAGGTTTTAGGCGTCACTTCTGCAAATATTAGAATCACAATTGTTAAAGCAAAAACAGATATAGCGACACCTGCCTGTCCATAGAGCTGAACTGCTATTAGTGTACTTATTGCTGACGCAAGTATATTCACAAAATTATTTAGCAATAATATCAGCCCAAGTGTCTTGTCAGGATTTGAAACAAGAAAATTAACTTTTTCGGCTGACTTTTCACCTTGTTTGAATCTATGCTTAAGCTTATATCTATTTACACTCATTAAAGATGTTTCAGAACCAGATAAAAAAGCTGACAAGAGAAGCAAAATAAATAATATTATAAATAAATTTTCAATACTAATTTCTGTCATATAATCTCAAAGGTAATTTAAAAAATTTCAAAAAAAAGTTTTGTTCCCAAATATGAAATAAATAAAAATCCCATACCACTTAAAGTTAAGCTTGTAGCTTTTCTTCCTCTAGAACCTCTTGAAAATCTACTATAAATCAAATATGAATATGTTATCCAGGCTATTATAGAAAATAATATCTTTTCGGTTAAGCCAGAGTATTCACCTCCGAATATGAATGGCGCTCCGCTGATTAGTGATAATGTTAATAATATAAAACCAAAAATAATTAGTTCAAACATAACCTTTTCCATTTTCTCTATAGAGGGCAGAATAGTTAAGAAAAGTGAATCTTGAATATGTTTTAGTTTATTTTCTTGATACCTTAATAAAATTGCTTGTATTGCTGCGAGTCCTAAAAAACCATATGACGTTACAGAAACAATAACATGGATCTTTAGGTCATTATTGATTTGCCCTAAATTGTCATCCCCACCATACATCATTGAAAAAGGAATAGTAATCAAAGTCAGCGGAAGCAATACCAGACCCAAATGCTTAATAGGCTTGGAAAACATAAAAGCAAAGAATAAATAATTTACAATTAAGAAAGTTATTTCTAGAGATGTTGCAAAATTGAATTTCTGATAAAAACCACCAATCAATGAATATGTATAGGCTGAAAATAGCACTAGACTTAAAAAGAAAATGATGTCGAAAGAGGTTTTTTTGTATGACGGGTAGTCTTCTTCAATAATTATATATTTAATGCTAAATATTGAAATAATATATGCAAATATAGTCGATATACCTAGTAGTTCCATTTTTTTGTATAGTTATGTTTCTGAGTTATATTAACTAATCTGAGTAAAATAGCCATTTATTATATGATAATACTATATAATTTTGATCTTTATATCAGTATAAACATAATTATTTGATAATTAGATAGGCTATGGCGTCAATTTATTCATATTTTTTAGCAAAATAACTAACTAGAAATAATAACTAATGATATAATTTGCATGTCTCAAAGACAGGAGAATAAAGAAAAATTATGGTTAGAGTTAGATTATCAAGGGGCGGGGCGAAGAAAAGACCTTACTATCATATTGTGGTCATAGATCAAAAAGATAGAAGAGATGGGCGTTGCTTAGAGAGATTGGGTAGCTATGATCCAAATTTAGAGACTTCTGATCGAATTAAACTTGATGTTGAGAGACTTGAGCACTGGGTTTCAAAAGGTGCGCAACTGAGTGATAGAGTTAAGCTGCTAAAAAAATACTCATTAGATCCAAATAACTTGGAAAAGAGACAGAAAGTAAAATCTTCTCAACTAGAAAAGCTATCTAAGAAAAAAGCTGCAAAAAAATTAGCTGAAGAAGCACCTGCTGAAGAAGTCAAAGCTGAAGAAGCGCCTGCTGAAGAAGTCAAAGCTGAAGAAGTCAAAGCTGAAGAAGCACCTGCTGAAGAAGTCAAAGCTGAAGAAGCACCTGCTGAAGAAGTCAAAGCTGAAGAAGCACCTGCTGAAGAAGTCAAAGCTGAAGAAGCACCTGCTGAAGAA
>JAURQW010000005.1 GCA_030835925.1 Gammaproteobacteria bacterium
CTATCTTTTTTCCTTGAATATTATGATTCATTAAAAACTTTTTCACACCCGCAAGAGACAGTGCTCCTGCTGGCTCAGCTATCACTCGTATTTCGTCATAGAGGTCTTTGATGGCAGAACAGATTTCATCAGTACTGACAGTGAGACTATAGTCAACTATATCTTTCGTAAGTTTAAATGTTTTGGATCCAATTTTTTTAACAGCCACACCATCAGCAAATATACCAACATGATTCAAGGACATTGGCTTACCTTTTTTATAAGCTAAATTGAAGCATGCAGAATCTGAAGCCTCAACAGCAATTATTTTAATTTTAGGATTTACTTCTTTTAGATAAACACTAATACCTGCTAAAAGACCGCCACCGCCAACAGGAATAAAAACATAATCTGGATGTTCCTTTAATTGATCCAGTAGTTCTATACCAATCGTACCTTGCCCGGCTATAACGTCTATATCATCATAAGGATGGACAAAGTTGTGATTGTTTTTCTGAGAATATTTTATTGCATATTGATATGCTTCATCATAGGTATCCCCAAAAAGTATGACTTTAGCCCCAAGTTTTTTCACAGCATTGACTTTAATTGACGGTGTAGTAGATGGCATTACTATAGATGAGTTTATTTTAAGTTTTTTGCATGTCATAGCTACGCCTTGAGCATGATTACCGGCTGATGCAGCAACAATATGCTTAGGCTTAGATATTTTGGATATCTTATTATATGCACCTCTTAACTTAAATGAGAAAACAGGCTGTAAATCCTCTCTTTTAATAAATATTTTATTTTTTAACTTAGCTGATAATTTTGGTGCAAATTGCGTTGGACTTTTAATAGCAAGATCATAAACAGCGGTTGCTTTAAGTATTTTTTTATAACAATTCTTCCTGTAGTTATCTTTCATATGCATGTGTCTTATAGTGTATACTATAAAAATAATATTTTTTCAAAATGGACCAAATTACCAAGAAACATAAAGTTGCAGAATCTGTTCTAGACTTAATTGATAACGATGAAATTCTTGGAATAGGGTCTGGTTCTACAGTAAATATACTCATTGAATACTTGCCTAAAGTAAAGAATAAAATTAGTAGAGTTGTATCCAGTTCATTAAAATCAACCGAACTTCTAAAAGCTAATGGTTTTGAAGTTGTTGACCTTAAAAGTGTTGGAAAATTATCAAAATATGTTGATGGAGCTGATGAGATTAATAAATATTTACAAATGATTAAAGGTGGAGGTGGTGCACTAACTAGAGAAAAAATTCTAGCTCATAATTCAAATAAATTTGTATGTATAGTAGATGACTCAAAAAAGGTTAGTGTTTTAGGAACTTTCCCTTTACCTATTGAAGTAATTCCAATAGCACAAAGTGCCGTAGCATTAGAGATAATAAAAATGGGAGGCAGACCAGTTTTGAGAGAAAATTTTACCACTGATAATGGAAATATTATATTAGATATTCATAATTTTATAATTCCAGAACCCTTAAAGTTAGAAAAAAAAATCAATAATATTCCTGGAGTCGTTACTAATGGAATATTTGCGCTAAACCATGCAGATCTGCTACTAAGTGCAAGTGATAGTGGGGTGAATTTATCTGAACCTATCGTTTAGAGAATTGGGTAGCTTTTCTAGCTTTTCTCAATCCAACTTTTTTTCGTTCTACTTTACGATCATCTCTAGTGACAAACCCTTCTCTTTTAAGCGTAGGTAGTAAATCATTTTGATATTTTACGAGTGCTCTTGTAAGGCCATGAACAATAGCTCCCACTTGACCGCTTTTACCTCCACCATTCACAGATATTGTGAGATTAACTTTATCATGCATTTGAGTCTTAGTTAATGGCGCTAGAAGATTTGCTGTCAAAGTTGCAGATTTAGTGAACTCATCGACATCTTGTGAATTAATTTTGATTTCACCCGTACCGCTATAAAGATATACCCTAGCACTTGATGTTTTTCTTCTTCCTGTTCCATATGTTTTATGCATACCTTTTATACCTCTAAAGTCACTGGTTTTTGAGCATTATGACCATGGTTTTCATTATCATAGATTTTAAGTTTCTTAATCATTGATCTACCCAAGGGGTTTTTTGGAAGCATGCCTTTTACTGCATTTTTAATTACAAAATCTGGTTTCTTGTCTAACATTTTACCAAGTGGCGTTTCCTTCATATTACCAATATAACCAGTATGCTTATAATAGATTTTATCAGAGAGCTTATTACCAGTAACTCTGATCTTTTTTGCATTGATTACGATTATGTAATCGCCTTCATCAGTGTGCGGTTGATATTGAGGCTTATGTTTACCTTTGAGCATATGGGCTACTTTTGATGCTAATCTACCAAGGACGATATCTGTCGCATCAATTACGTACCAATCTTTATTGCTATCATTTATACTCACGGATAGAGATTTTACTCATTTAACGAAATCTATACAAGTAATTATTTAAGAATATAGTAAATGGAGTACATATATGCCTAATTTAGACAATATACTAAAAGAGATTGATTATGCGATAAATGTAATTTTTGAATCAAATAATTCAAATAGCGAAGATAATCAGTTAAATGATAGAGATAAGACTAAGTCACAAAGGGTTATGAGGGTGAATCATATGGGTGAAGTTTGTGCTCAGGCTCTGTATAGAGGTCAAGCTTTGACAACTAAGGATAGTTCGATAACTAAAATAATCAAAAATATGTGCATTGAAGAAAAAAATCATTTGAACATGTTGAGTGAAAGATTATCTGAACTATCAGGCAGATCAAGCAGATTGAACTCTCTGTGGTATCTATCGTCCTTTATGCTTGGAGCTTACGTAGGTACATTAGAAAAAAACAAATCTTATGGTTTTATTTATGAAACAGAAACTCAAGTTGAAGATCATTTGGATGAGTATTCGCAAAAACTTCCTGCTACTGATGTGAGGAGTAAAAAGATTCTTGAAGAGATTAAAATAGACGAGACAAAACATAAAAATATGGCC
>JAURQW010000006.1 GCA_030835925.1 Gammaproteobacteria bacterium
CGTTTTGAAATTCAGCTTGCCGGCGTTAAATAGCTAAAGCGATCGGTAAACCACCAATGCTTAGCGTATGGTGGTTTTTTTTGGTTTGTTGATCTTCAGCTTGTGACCAATACCGATCAGGTAAAACACTAAAGAGGAGAGAAAAATGAAAATTAAGACCCATGCTGTATCAAGCAGCATATTTGCAAAAGTGATTAATGATTTAATCATAAAAGACTCTAAGTCAGATGAGTCTTATGTATGTATAATATTATCACTGAGTAGTAATAGTGATAAATCACTCCTACCAACAGTTAGAGTGAATAATGATATAAGAGAGTTCTTATGTCTGTCACCTACAAAAGGCTCAATCAGTAATCTATTGTGTACTCACCAAAACATAGAAAACCCCGATCATTATTATATTAAATTCAATATTAATAATGATTTAGTGGATGAAATTCTGTTTAAGTTGGTGTGTAACTTAGGATTGAAGTACAAGTGTGGATGGTGTTCTTATATCTATAGAGGTATAAGTAGAGACATACAACTACATTATTAACAAAAAAATGACCCCTCTATAATAGAGGGGTCATCATCATTTCCTTATGATATATATTTTCCTTAATTTTCAATCGGGAATGATAGTTCATCACCTTCAAAACGCGTACCTTCATAACCAACTTCTTTGTTGATTCTTGTTGCAATCGCTTTTTCTTCAGTTGTTGCAAACTTTTCGTCCCATGTCGCTAATCTTTTACGCATGTACCAATGCCATACTGGTGGTACTAGTGCTAGCGCAAAAATTGTGAAGTAGCCCCATCCTGTATTAGGTGCACCTACATTCTCAAGTTCCCAGAAGTGTGTTTCACCACGATCATGGTGGTCAGCTTGACGACCAATTTCAATGAAGAACCAACTTGTGAATAGCGTGTTGTTATCCCAGTTATGGCGATAGTCAATAGGTTGGTCTTTTACACGTATTAAGCCGTAGTGTTCTAGATAGTTCAAAGCTTCTAACTCAAAGTTTGAAACAACCCATACTACTGCTAATGCAGATACGCCTACCCATCCACCAGCTGCAAAAAATAATGCGACTGAAGGTACTGACATCAGATAACCACGGATCCAACGGTTTTGCCATGAAATAAAAGATACACCCATACGGCTTAATCTTTCTTTTTCCATGTTAAATACAAATTTTGATTGACCTAAATATGATAGTAAGTAATGACCATAAATTGTGCGTCCACGTGGTGCAGTTGCTGGATCATCTTCACTAGCAAGTTCTAGGTGATGGTTGTATACATGTGCATAGCAGAAATGTGCTGAGCCAGATAGTGCCATTGTCATTCTTGAAATGATAAATGCAAAACCTTTGCAGTGAGACAATTCATGCCCATATATGATGCCTATACCAGCGAATATACCTGTGGATAGTGTAGCACCAATTAGGTCAAGACCTGTAATTCCTGAAGTTACTGGAATTAGACCCATCCATATTGATGTTACTTCTACAGGTACTCCTGTCATGAAGCCATATATGCGCCATGCAAGTACAAGTTGCAATAACACAAAGACTGGTAACATGAAGTACATCACCATGTTTTGAAATTTTGGACTTGCTAGTGTTTCTCCCGAATCACCGTGCATAACACTTGATGCTTGCTTCTTGATAAGTGTATCGATTACGATACCTACAAATAACAATACCACACCAAGCCATGCAAATATTCCACCTGCTAGTACACCTGCGAAAGTCACAAGTATTAACACTGGGGCAAGCAAATATTTAATGTTTGCGAAAATTGTTGACATAATACTCCTCCTACGTTGTATTCTTGTCTATTTATATATGGACATATATATTAAAATATTAATATTGTCTAATATATATATATTTTGTCCATGTCTTGTATATAACAGTATATCAACAAAAAAGAGCTGTCAAGCAAATAGAATGCAATATACATACTTTAATCATGTATTTATATATTTTTGTTCTTGAGTTGTCCTATTTAGGGCTATTTTGAAGTATATTTTTTACGGAATTTAGCAATTCTTCCTTCTTTTGTCTCTATTCTACCCTTGCCTGTGTAAAACGGGTGAGATTCAGAAGAAGTTTCTATTTTATAGACAGGATATTCGTTACCATCTTCATACTTCATGGTCTCTTTGGGAGACAGTGTTGAAGATATCAAAAAGCTCTTATTACATGTAACGTCATGAAATATAATTGGCTGATATTTTGGATGAGTATCTTTTTTCATAGTTTTGAACAATATACCATAGATTTAATAGTCTCAAAACATTTTATGAGGTTAAATATACATTTTCCATGTTTCATCTATTACAATACAATTATAATCAAATAAAGTTAAGTTTATGAGTACTAAAATAATTCAAATTACAGACCTTCACCTCAATAAATCAAAAGATGTTGTTAGTAATGGTGTTAATACTCATGAATCGGCTAACAAGGTTATAGAAAGTATAAGGATTAATGAAAAAGACAATGATTGTTTGATCTTAAGTGGTGATCTCTCAAATGACTATTCTATTGAATCATATAATTATCTAATGCAGCTGCTAAAAGATTTTGAGGCACCAATTTACCTAATGTCTGGTAATCATGACTCTCCATCTCACCTAAAGGCCTTAACTAATAACAAAAATATTTTTTTAAAAAACTTTCAATGTTTTAATAACTGGGGAGTTTTTATGTTTAACACAAAAAAAGAAAACTCGCCTAACGGATTACTTAAAAAAGAAGAATTGGTATATTTTGATGAAGTTCTTTTAAATACATTATATGAATATATTATTGTATTTTTACATCACCATCCTGTCCCAATTGGTTCTGCTTCCATGGATTCCATGATAATAGAAAATGCTGAATTACTAACTGATCGAATAATGAAATACGATAAAATCAAGGCAGTATCTTGGGGTCATATTCATAATGAATTTAATCTTAACATGGGATCAGCAAAACTTTTTTCAACACCATCTACATGCTATCAAGCAAAAGAGAAGTCAAAGAATTTCATAATTGACCCTGAAGCTTTACCTGGATATAGGAGAATTTTTCTGAACGATGATGGTAGTTGTGATACCGAAGTTATCAGAGTGTCTTAACAAGACTTTATCTTCATAAGATGATCTATATTTCTAAATTTTCTAATAATTCACACTTTAAATAAGTTTTGGCATGAATTGTGCATTGAGATATATATAAAAGAAATAATCTCCTCTTTTATATGTTAAAGCTAGGTTAGAATGCGTTACACTCATATGCAACTCCCCCTCTAGTCCTAGCTTTGACTACATACTGATTTTAACTACATACCGATCTAGTTGTTGTACCCTTTTTCACCATGCTCTACTAAGTCTATTCCAGTTTCCTCTTCTTCTTCTGATATTCTTAAACCTAAAAGATTATCAACTAATTTTAAAATTATGTAAGTGAAGAACCCACACCATATAATAGTAAATACAACACCAATAATTTGTATAAATACTTGCGTGCTTATTGAATTTTCGAGGCCCATTCCTCCAAAGCTAGCTGATGCAAAGACTCCAGTTAATATTGTACCAAGAATTCCACCTACTCCATGAACTGGAAATACATCAAGAGAGTCGTCTATTTTGAGGACTTTTTTAATATACTGTGTGGCTTCATAGCAAATTAATCCTGCTGATACACCAATAAATAACGCTCCCATTGGTCCAACAAAACCAGATGCTGGAGTAATTGTTCCAAGACCAGCCACCATACCTGTAACTATACCTAGTACGCTTGGTTTACCTTGCTTCATCCATTCTCTCCCCATCCATGATAGAGAACCTGCTGCTGCACCAATATGAGTTACAAGCATAGCCATGCCAGCAGATTGATCAGCTGCTAGAGCTGAACCTGCATTGAATCCAAACCATCCAACCCATAACATAGATGCGCCGGCAACAGTCATGGTTAGATTGTGTGGTGGCATAGGAGTAGACGGAAAACCTTTTCTTTCTCTGAGCATTACTGCAGCAACTAATGCTGCAATACCAGCATTAACATGAACAACAGTTCCACCAGCAAAGTCCATAACCCCAAGATTTCCTAGCCATCCACCGCCCCATACCATGTGGCATATTGGAGCATAAACAAATATCATCCAGAGAGTGCTAAATAGAAGCATAGATGAAAACTTCATCCTCTCTGCAAAACCGCCAACGATTAATGCTGGGGTTATGATTGCAAAAGTTAATTGGAACATTGCGAAGACTGATTCTGGAATATCTCCGCTCAAACTCTCATTTGTTATACCTGACATGAATATTTGATCAAAGCTTCCAATGATTGAGTTTAGAGAGCCGCCGTCGCCAAATGCTAATCCATACAAAACAACAACCCACATTATTGATACTAGACATGTTAATGCAAAGCACTGCATTAAAACGGATAATACATTTTTATTTCTAACCAATCCCCCATAAAAAAACGCTAAACCTGGTATCGTCATAAAGAGAACCAAAGCTGTGGACGTCAAAATCCAAGCTGTGTTAGCACCAGAAAGTTCAGAATTTTCCGCATAACCAATATTAGGTAGTAAGCTAATACCAATTAGCGTAAATAATGTAAGTATTCTATTTGTAATTATATTCATTTTAAAATCTCCCGTTGTCCAAATACATGCACAAAGTGTGCCAAATTGGAGCATTTACTAAAAAAATATAAAGCCTTTGAATTATTAATAAAAAAATGAAATCATGGATACATTAAATTTTTTTAGTATATTTTATAAAACTGTTGCACTTATATAAAACAAATATGCACTATTATGGATCAGGTAAATAATTCGTTCGATGTAATTATTATAGGCGCAGGACCGTCAGGGTGCTCATGTGCCCATCAATTACTAGATGCTGGTAAAAAAGTTCTAGTTATGGATAAATCTAAATTTCCTAGGCATAAACCATGCGCAGGAGGAATTACGATGAAGACACTAAGACATTTACCCATAAATATAGATCACTTAGTAGAACATACAGCTAAAGAGATGAAATTTAGTTTTGGTGGCAGTAAAGAGATAAACTTATCTCATGATAATGGTTCTTGTGTGATGGTAATTCGAGATAAATTTGATTCATATTTTTTTGAACAAACAATTAAGAAAGGAGCAGTATTTGAAAAAATAGACAAAATTAAACAAATAACTAATACACAAAAAAAAGTAATCATAGAAGTTGATGGAAAGATTTATGAGGCTGATTTTTTAATAGGAGCTGATGGTGCTAATAGCACTGTAAGGAAACTTACTTCAGATCTAAAATATAAAACTCCAGTATATGCATATGAGGGAATTGTTGAGAAAAGTGATTTAGAATATGTGACAGAATTTATCTTTAATGAATCAGGATATGCCTGGATCTTCCCTAAAGATAAACATTATAACGTTGGCATAGGTAATCTTATACCCAACAAGAATTCAAAAAAACCATCAAAGAAAGATTTGTTTAGTTTTGTTTCTGAATATTTTCATACAGATAAGATTACAAATATAACAGCATTCCCAATAGGTACTGAGGGTGATAGCTATAAGGCAAACGATAATATTTTTCTAGTTGGAGATGCAGCGGGTTTTGCAGAATCTCTTTTAGGAGAGGGGATCTATAATGCTATTGTCTCTGGTAAATATGCAGCCAGAGCAATAATTGATAGTAAACTCAGCTCACATAGCGCTAATCAGCTTTACAACAATTTTTTAGATTCATTTACCAAGGAGTTGAAATTATATCGTAAGGGTTCAAAAATATTATATGGATATCCAAGAATTAGTTACTGGATGATGAAATTAGGGCTAGGTAAAAAATTCATGAACGGCTACTCTACAGGAAAAACATTAACTGAAATAATGGGCAAGTCTAACGTATATCTTAACTAGTTCTCTGTTGGCAGAATTCTGCGAGTCTGATAAGGCTATCTTTATACTGACTAGAATTCAGATCATCTAAAGATGAGATTGCTAATCTAGTTTCTTTATTTATTTTTTCTTGAATATATTTATCAGATTTATATTTTCTTAGTATTTTAATGAAAGTCTGGCCATCTATATTTTCAGCATTAACATATGATTCGCGCAGAAAATTCTCATCACTTTTACTGGCATTTCTAAGCGAATGTATGACAGGCATGGTGGCTTTTCCCTCATAAAGATCCTCGATTGCATTTTTGCCAGTTTTTTCAGAATCACCAAAATAGTCAAGATAATCATTTCTTAACTGATAAGCCTTACCAAAATGTAGGCCGAAAGATGCAAGGTTCTCAGAATACTTACCATCGCTCAATATTGAGCCTATTTTTGCGGAGGCTTCAAATAATATTGCAGTTTTTCTATATATAATATCAAGATACATTTCCTCATCTAGATCAATATTACCTATATTCATAAGCTGTAAAACTTCTCCTTGAGCAATGATATTCGTAGTTTTTGCCAAAGTTTCATAGACAAGTGATTTGTTTATTTCCACAATTATCTCAAAAGCTCTCGAGTATAAAAAATCACCAACTAGCACTGCTCCTTTATTTCCCCAAATTATATTCGCTGTATCTTTGCTATGTCTAATTTTTGACATGTCAACCACATCATCATGCAATAGTGTTGCTGAATGAATAAATTCAACCACGACTGACGCATCTATGACTTTTTCTTGGACTTTTGGGTCTGATGCATATGAAGAAAGCATCAAAACTACAGGTCTTAATCGTTTGCCTCCACTAGAAATTATATGGTCACTGAGTGTATTTATCATCTCTACTTTAGTTTGTGACCTAGCTTTTAACTGGCTGTCTAGAGCCTCTAATTCACTTGATAAGAGCTTATTTATTGATACAATTGTCATTCTCATATATTACAGATAGATAGCTAAAAGTACTAGTTCTACAAGAAAATACAAAATATATGAATTATAGTGATAAAAGTATTTATTAAATGCAAAATACACGTTAGAATCATTGGTTTTAAAGGTAAAGAGATGTACGCAATAATCAAAAATGGCTGTCAACAGTATAAGGTAACTGAAGGAGATTCTATCAAAGTAGATCTAATATCTTCTCCTGAAGGAACAGCTGTATCTTTTGATGATGTCTTAATGGCTTTTGATGATAAAAATTTAATGATTTCAGGGTCAAATATCAAGGTAACTGGTACTATACAAAAACATGGTAGATATAAAAAAATTCGTGTAGTAAAATTTAAACGTAGAAAACACTATATGAGATCACATGGTCATAGACAAGACTTTACAGAAGTCAAAATAGAAAAAATTAAATAAGGTAAAAAAATGGCTCATAAAAAAGCAGGCGGTAGCACCAAAAATGGAAGAGATTCGGAGTCCAAGAGACTTGGAGTCAAAAAATATGGTAGCGAGTTTGTTAAGGCTGGCAATATCATTATTCGCCAAAGAGGTACGCCGGTAAAAGCAGGGACTAACGTAGGCTGCGGTAAAGACCATACCTTATTCGCTAAAACAGAAGGATACGTTACTTTTCAAAAAAAAGGTCTAGGCAAACATAAGTTTGTTAGCGTCTTACCGACAAAAAATATCTAAAATCCTCAGTCAAATAATATGAAATTTATAGATGAAACCATAATATTGGTTAAAGCTGGTAATGGCGGTAATGGTTGTCTAAGCTTTAGAAGAGAAAAGTATATACCCTTTGGTGGTCCTGATGGTGGTGATGGAGGTCAAGGTGGCTCTGTTATTATCAAGGCTAAAGATGGACTTAATACTCTTGCCGACTTTAGAAATAGAAGTAAATTTATCGCTCCTAACGGTAAAACCGGTGGAGGTAAAAATAAAAAAGGTCGATCTGGTGATGATCTAGTTATACAACTACCAGCTGGTAGTGTAATTTATGATCTAGATACAGAAGAATTGATCTGCGATCTAGAAAAAGATGGCCAATCAATAGTTATTGCCACAGGTGGAGAATTTGGTCTTGGTAATGCAAGATTCAAAACTTCTACAAATCGAGCGCCAAGGAAAACTACTGATGGAAAAGTCGGCGAAGAAAGGCAACTCAAAATTGTGCTAAAAGTTCTTGCTGATGTTGGCCTAATAGGTTTACCAAATGTTGGAAAGAGCTCGATACTTGCTGCTGTTAGCATGGCAAAGCCAAAAATAGCAAACTATGCATTCACTACAATCCATCCAAATCTTGGAGTTGTACTTATAAGTGATTATGAAAAATTTGTTGTAGCAGATTTACCTGGTTTAATTGTAGGTGCGTCAACAGGAGCTGGCTTGGGGATTCAGTTTCTTAAGCATATATCTCGCACTAGGTTGCTGCTTCATGTTATTGATGTATCAAAAAATAAACTAGATCAAATAATGAAAGATGTTGACATGATAGCAAAAGAATTAAAAGATTATGATCAGGATCTAAGTAAAAAAGATAAATGGTATGTTTTCAATAAAATAGATGCTCTTAGTCAACAGGAACTTGGGGAATTAAAGAATTATACAGAGGGTATAATTCAATCAAATAAATAC
>JAURQW010000007.1 GCA_030835925.1 Gammaproteobacteria bacterium
ATCCATATCCATGTCCATAGGTTTTTTATCCATATCCATGTCCATAGGTTTTTTATCCATATCCATGTCCATAGGTTTTTTATCCATATCCATGTCCATAGGTTTTTTATCCATATCCATGTCCATATTCATCGCTGTTGGGTTATTGATAAATGGCAATGTGTTCATATGCCAACCCATCCCAAGAATGTATAGCCAAGATACAATTATCACAACCAAGGCTCCAATATAAACAGTCATTCTGTCCTTAAGAGGAGCAGGCTTAAATTCCATATGGGTTTCTGTACTCATAATAAATATCCAAAAAAAAAGGCTCACCTATTTACAAATAAGTGAGCCTTATAATAAAAAACTACACTTCTATAGCTGTTTGTTTAGCTGCGCCATCCATATAAACGAATGGTGAACTTAAACCGTTACCGCCTTCCCAAGAATGATTAATTCCATGATCAGTAAAAGTAGCTTTTGAAGCTCTACTAACTGTTATAGCAAATGGAGGTGCAACAGCTAAAGGTGTACCGCGAACTGTAACAGCTCCAGCTGATCCTTTTAGTTGTTCCATTTTATTTTCTAAAATACCATCAATTTTTAAATGTCTATTTGGCCCTTCTTGAGTCATATTTATTCTAGCTGACTTAGTTGGAAGGTATTCTCTTGGTCCACCCTCAGCACCTTTTCCAAGACTTGCGATTACACCTAAATGCCCGCCATGTATTCCATGGTAAGCATCTCTTAGTGCATTGAATTGAGATCTACTTGCTCTGTCATCGATATAAACAGCCATTTCAAATTTTCCATCCAGTAAGTTGCCTGGAGCATTTAACCACATTGCTACCTTTAGTCCGCTTACATCAACAGTACCAACATGTCCTTTCTCAATATCCCAGCCAAGAACTGCTTTACAAAATCCTTCTGTTGGATCCAGTAATAATAAACATGGACAAATCGTCTCACATGTACAACTCTCAAAATATGAACCTCTTAGATACATAGTATGATCTGCAAGTGCAGCATCAACATCTTGAGATTTAAAAAGCGAACCTACGACCGGTGTAGCGGCAGCAACTGTTGCGAGTGTTTTCATGAACCCTCTGCGTGAATCAGCGGCTTTGCTCAAAATCCCTTTTTTCTTTGTAATTTCTTTCATTTTACTCCCCTATATTTAAATTCTGTAATCACTAAAAAATACCTTAAATAAGCATTTAATTATATACAAACATAATTATACCTCAAATTTTTGATATATTCATATAATTTCATTGAACCATAATAAAATAAATGTTTGTTAATTGAAGATAAGAAGAAGTATAATAAGATTTATTACAGTAATAATGCCAAACGGGGGGCAAATGAATAAAGTCAAAATAATGTCTGTCTTAATGTTAACAGCTGTGCTGACTGCTTGTGGTGGTGGAACTGGATCTGCTCCAAGCGAATACACTGCAAAAGTATATCCGATAGAGAATGATTTCGATCGTTTTGAAACTGTTGGACCATTTTCATCAAGAGATGAGTGTACAGCAAAAGCAAAAGAAATGAACGCTGCTGCGTACTCTTGTGATCCCAAGACAAACTAAACCAATAAACAGATATAAGTCGCTATATTAAATTAGCGACTTATATATCAATAATTTTTTATAAAATCTCTTGTAATATCATATATCAGCAAAGAAGTACTTCCTACTTTTCCAGAGCCAATCTGATTTTCGTCTACCATTGTAATTGGCACAACAGCATTCGTAGAACTTGAACACCAAACTTCATCCGATGATAATAAATCATCTTGGCTAATGTCAGATTCATTTATTATCATATTGTTATCCTTTAAGAGGTCAATTAATAAATCTCTTGTTACACCTGGCAAGAGTTCGTTACTCAGCTTTGGGGTATGAATAATATTGTCTTTCACCATGAAGACGTTGCTGGCGGATCCTTCCGTTAATTTATTATTTCGAATTAAGAGAGTTTCATAATACCCATGCTTAGATGCATGATTTTTCAACATTACATTTCCTAATAATGAAATACTTTTTATATTAGATTTTAGCCATCTAAAATCTTCATGCATGCATGCATGAAATCCTTTTTGTATCTGATCTTTGTTATATGAAGGGTATTCTTCACACATAATCAAGATAGTGGGCTCCATTGCTTCTTTATAGATATGATTTCTTTGAGATTGTTCGCCTCTAGTTACATGAAGATAAATAAAGAAGTGATCGTTACTATTCCTTGAAATAAACTTCTTAATTATATCTTCTATGCCACTTATGTCAGACATTCCAATTAGGCTGAGACTATTTTTAAGTCTGTTTAAATGTTTATGTAATAGAAAAATTTTCTTATTGTAGACAGGTATTAATTCATAGACGCCATCACCAAATAAAAAACCCCTATCCATTATTGATATTTGCGCACTTGACCTACTTACAAACTTACCATTGAGATATATTTCATCCATACTTAAAACTTTCTCAATATTGAGTCAAGAGTTTTTCTATAAAAGCTACCTTCATCTACAGACTCCATGGCATATAACTTAATAGTGGTTATATTTTCGCCTTGAAGTTGTATGACAGCATAACCAATGGATTCACCTTTTTGTACTGGCGCGGTTAAATTTTGATCTATTACATATTTAGTTTTTATATTCTTAATTTGCCTTCTAGGGATAGATATATATTCATCTTCAAGAACACCGAGCTTGATTTTTTGTTGAGAGCCACCAAAAATATTACCTTCAGTTACTATATTATTTTGCTCATATAGCTTATGAGTTTCAAAAAATCTGAAGCCGTATTCTAAAAGTGACTTTGACGCATTAGTTCTATGCTCTGGCGATTTAGCACCAAGAACTACAGATATTAATCTCTTTTTCCCTCTTAAAGCAGAACTAACAAGACAGTAACCAGCTTTTTTAGTATAACCAGTTTTCATCCCATCAACAGTATCATCTAGGTATAACAATTTATTTCTAGAGTATTGTTTAATTTCATTATAAATATATTCTTTTTTTGAATATAACTTATACTCATTGGGAAATGTTTTTATTAATGAGCGAGCTAATAAGGATATATCTCTAGCTGTTGTAAACAAATTATCATTTGGCAAGCCTGTTGAATTAGCATAACTAGTGTTGACCATGCCTAGATTCTCAGCTAATTGATTCATATATATTGAAAAAGTTTCTTCATCCCCAGAAATATGCTCAGCCATAGCAACACTAGCATCATTCCCAGATGAGGTGATGATTCCCTGGAGTAAGTCAGAAACCTTTACCTTTTTTCCAACTTCGATGAACATTTTTGAGCCGCCAGTTTTCCATGCTTTTTTACTAATAAGAACATCGTCATTTTTTGCCAAAGTTTTATTTTGAAGCTCTGTAAAAATAATATAAGATGTCATGATTTTTGTAATACTAGCTGGAGGAAGAATAAGATCAGCATTTTTTTCAGCAATCACCATTCCACTGTCATAATCTATTAAAATGTATGACTTAACATCAGGATTTGGAGCTTTTGGAATCGGCGCAGCATTAACGTTAAAACCAATTATCAAAACTATAACTGATAGTAAATGCTTATAGATAAAATTTTCAGAAAAAGTATTCATATATGAAAAAATTATATCATAAATTAATATTATAAAATGTCTGATTTAGCCTTCTTGATTTCTCTGCTTAAATAATAAACAGCAAGAGCATAAAGTCTACTTCGATTATATCTTGTAATTACATAGAAGTTTTTATGCCCAAAACTATACTCTTTGCCATTTTTTTCTTTTCTACCAATTACAGACAAAAGTTTATCGTTATCTATGTAGGCATCTGCAAAGATATTGCTTTTCTTGAATGATTTATATTTAGTGGTAGGTTTATAAGTTTTTGTTGATGCTTCTTCAATGCTATCCATATTAGATTGAGAGTACGAAATAGGCGTCATAATACTCTGGCCAGCTTTCCATCCATTTTTTTTAAAATAATTTGCAACACTACCAATGACATCATAATCTGATTCCCATAAATCAATATACCCATCCTTATCAAAGTCAATAGCATAGTGCCGATAGCTACTTGATATAAACTGAGGCTTACCGAGAGCTCCTGCATATGAGCCTTTTATAATAGATGGGTCAAACTTATTTTCTCGACACATCAACAAGAAGTTAATTAATTCAGTTTTATAAAATTTAGCTCTTCTTCCTTTATTTTCTCCCAAAGAAAGCGAAACAAGTGTATCAAAGGTCCTAAAGGTTCCTGTTCTTAGACCATATTTGCTCTCAATACCTACAATTGCAACTATAATTTCAGCAGGCACACCAAACTCTTTCTCTGCTTTGGTTAACGCCTTAAGATTATTTTTCCAAAAATTTATACCATTTTTAATATTTTTATTATTTACAAACAAATTTCTATAATTTGTACATTTAGTATCATTAAAAGCACACCCGTTCCATGTGAGTGTTCTTTCCGGAGCTTTTTTAATATATTTTTTTATGCGTGGTTCCACTCTAACGTTATCAAATAAATTCCTCAGTTCTGTTTGATCAAACGAGTGTTTATCATGCATGAATTTAATAAAAATATTTATTTCATTATTATCAACTTCACCAAATACTGGTGACGACATAAATATAATAAAAATTAAGATATTTTTTATCATTTTCTTAGTATCCTTTGATGAGACTTTATTGACATTATAATACCTATCGTTGCAAAAAGTGTCACCATAGATGTTCCTCCATAACTCATAAATGGTAATGGCGCTCCAACAACTGGTAGGAACCCTATCACCATTCCTACATTAACAAGTACATATAAAAAAATTGTTAAACTAAGCGTTGCACTTAATATTCTACCAAAATTATCAGTGGCTTTGATAGAAATACTCAATCCTCTTAATGCAATTAAGAGATACAATGTCATCAATATCAAAACACCAAAGAATCCGAATTCTTCTCCAAATGCAGTTAAAATAAAATCTGTAGAATGCTCGGGGACGAAACCAAGTTTTGACTGGGTGCCATTAAAGATGCCTTTACCAAAAAACCCTCCAGACCCTAGAGCGATTTTAGATTGCATTAAATGATAACCAGAACCCAAAGGATCAAGCTCAGGATTAAAAAATGTTAGCACTCTTTGTTTTTGATATTCATGCATATTCATCCATAGTATCGGTGCAAATGCAGCTGTAGAAAAAGAACTTACTAGGAAAAACTTAATACTCATACCTGCTAATAAAATTGCTATTGCACCTGACATTCCTATGAGCAGGGAAGTACCCAAGTCTGGTTGTTTCATTATCAAGAAAACAGGTAGTACAGCTATCAATATAGCAAAGAAGATATATTTAGTTTTAGGAGGTAATGGTTTATCCGAATAATATGATGCCAACATCAGAGGTACAAATATCTTCATTAGTTCTGAGGGTTGAAACCTAATTATATATAAATCTAGCCATCTATCTGCACTTTTACCTACGCCAAAAAAAAGCACCAAGATCAATAAGACTAAAGTAAAAAAATATAAGATAGGTGCAAACAACTTAAGGTTATCAGGATGAACTTGAGCAATAAAAATCATTACTATTACACCTATCAGAATTCTAGTAAATTGTTTTAAAACAAGGGCAATATCTCCAGATGAACTACTGTATATTGTTACTAACCCTATTATTGTAATAATGACGATAGGCATAAAAAGTTTTAGATCAATATAAAAAAGAGATGATAAACCAGTAAAAGGTCGTCTGTTATTTTCAATGTAATCATTCATTGGATGCAATCTTCTTGTTTTTGTTTTTTAAATAGAAATCTATAATATCTCTAGCCAGCGGCGCCGCAGTTGAGGAACCTCCGCCACCATGTTCAACAATCACTGTGACTACTATTTCTGGAGCTTCATATGGAGCATAACTTATAAATAATGCATGGTCCTGTAATATTTTTTTATTAGATTTTCCTGCATCAAGATTATAAACTTGCGCGGTGCCAGTTTTACCAGCATATTCTATACTAGCAATTTTCTTCATGTTTGACGCTGTGCCAATATTCTTTTCATTAACCACCCTCCACATTGCATGTTTAACAATTTCTAGATAGTTTCTATCTTTAATAACTGTAGAGAATTTGTTCTCCAGAGGATTATAATTAAATATTTCTCTAGTTGAGCTGCTTTTGTAGCCCTTTAATAAGTGCGGGGTATAAGTTTCACCATCCATCGCCAAAACTGATGTGGCCAATGTTAACTGAATCGGTGTAGCTAAAAAATAACCTTGTCCTATTCCAACATTAAGAGTTTCACCTTGATACCAAGGAAGTTGTTTAGTTTTAGCTTTCCATTCACGGTCTGGTATTAACCCTGACTTTTCTCCATATAAGTCGATGTATGTTTTTTGACCAAAACCAAACTTATATAAATTTTCGCTTATAGTATCTATGCCTGTTAACTGAGCAACTCTATAGAAGAAAACATCGCAAGACTGAGCTAATGCATAGGATAAATCACTATCCCCATGCCCAGTTTTATTCCAGCACTTAAATGGCCTGCTATGATTCTTTAGTTCATACGCTCCATCACAATTAACTAATTTAGTTGAATCGATAATCTGTTCCTCTAAAGCAACAATCCCTACAAAAGGTTTTAATGTGGAACCAGGCGGGTATTGACCAGCTATTACTCTATTAATCAACGGTCTTCTTTTATCAGTTATCAATTGATTGTATCTCTTATTGGATATAGATTTAGTAAAAAGGTTGCTGTCATAGCCTGGGAAACTTACAAATGATAAAATATCACCATTGTTAGGATCCATAACAATTATTGCTCCCTCTTTTTTATCTACTTTATTATATATATACTGTTGCAGATTTAGATCCAATGTTAGATAAATATCATCCCCTCTCACTGGTTGTTTTTTCTCTATGACTCTAATAACTTTACCTTTTGCATCTGTTTCTAACTTTTCATATCCAGGCTTTCCAGATAAAATATTTTGGTAAAACCTCTCAATCCCCAGTTTACCGATTTCTGTCATACCCTCGTGAACTTTTACTACCTCTGATTCAATGTCATCATCTGAAACTTTTGCAACATAACCCAGTACATGAGACATAGCATATGGCGATAAGTATCTTCTCTTTGACTTCGGCACTAACTCAATCTCTGGCAATACATGTCTATCAACTGCTATCTTTGAGAAATCATCTAATGAGATATCTTCTAAAATTGTTATATCTTTTAGGCGTCTATTTTGAAATTGTTGAGATATTTCTTTTATTTGATTAGGATTAAGGACTACAAGTTTTTGAAGATTTTGTAAAAAAATTTCCTTATCTCTTATTAACTCTTTTTTTACAATTAAATTAAATGTATTGATATTGTCAGCAAGAGTTTGTCCATTTCTATCATATATTAGGCCTCTAGTAGCTTGGACAGGTCTAATTCTTATTCTGTTAGAGTCTGATTTTACAGTGTAATAACTATGTTCAGATACTTGTACTTCATATAATTCAGATATGTATGTAGTAAAAAATACCAAGACAATTGCAGTTGCAATAAGAGCTCTAAATCTATGAGATCTTCTTTCACTTTCTGCATTACTCATCGGGTCACGGCTATATTTTTCTTCAAAATTATTGCGTTTTCTGATAGAGTCTTTGCGAGCTTTTGTTTTCATATTATGATTATATTGAGAGTTCTATTAAAAGAATATCAAAATTGTGCAAGAACTGATAATTTTATATATATTGCAAAAAAATTAACCTGGGAGACATTATGTTCAACTTAGACTTATTGCCGATTTACTTTGGTATTATTGGCTTAATCACAGCCTTTTTTCTATATAGATTTATTTTAAGCTTTTCTGCTGGCGAAGGGAAAATTATTGAAATTGCTAATGAAATTCATTTAGGAGCAATGACCTTTATTAAAAAAGAATATTCAATTCTCTTTGTTTTTTCACTTTTACTCACGGCTGGGGTTTTTGTAGGACTGGGACCACAAAGCACTCTAGCGTTTGTAATTGGAGCGCTTTGTTCATCTGCGACAGGGTTTATTGGTATGTACACGTCAACTAAGGCAAACGTTAGGACAACAAATTCTGCAAACAAGTTTGGCATATCAGAAAGTTTAACTGTTGCTTTTTTTGGCGGATCTATAATGGGTTTGACTGTTGCTGCGATGGGTTTGTTAGGTTTGGGGGTATTATATTTTCTATTTGGCGGTGACCCGAAAACTGCTTCTGTTATTCATGGTTTTGGCATGGGTGCATCCGTGGTGGCGCTTTTCTCAAGAGTAGGTGGTGGTATATTCACAAAATGTGCTGATGTTGGTGCTGATTTAGTCGGTAAAGTTGAAGCCGGGATTCCTGAAGACGACCCAAGAAACCCTGGCGTTATAGCTGATAATGTAGGAGATAATGTAGGTGATGTCGCTGGAATGGGTTCAGATATATTTGAATCTTATTGCGGCTCAATAATTGCCTCTATCGCAATTGCATCTACACTAAGTGTATCTTTAATTGATCAATTAGGTCCAAGAGAATCCTTAATGTTTCTTCCTCTAGCATTAGCATCCTTAGGGCTGCTATGTTCTATATCAGGTATATTTATAGTTAAATATCTTGCAAGAACGACATCAACTGAAAAAATAAGTGGCGCTCTTCGTGGCGGAACTTTTTCTGCAGCAGTTATATTTATATTATTTTCATATCTAGTTATAGATCTACTCTCTCTTAATTCTAATATCTGGTATGCAGTTTTAGCTGGAACATTTGGTGGTGTAATTATTGGATTAGTAACAGAGTATTATACTGGTGGCGCTCCTGTTAGGAAAATAGCTGGTCAAGGACAAACAGGCCCTGCCACTGTTATTACAACAGGTTTGGCGATTGGATTAGAGTCAGTTGTTGTTCCAATTTTGTCGATTGCAGTGATTATATTTATAGCCAATGCTTATGCAGATTTATATGGAGTAGGAATTGCTGCTGTTGGTATGTTGGCGACCGTAGGTATTACAATGGCGATTGATGCATATGGTCCTGTAGCTGACAACGCTGGAGGTATTGCTGAAATGGCAGGCCTAGGAGAAGACACAAGAAAAATTACTGATAGTCTAGATGAAGTTGGAAACACTACAGCAGCTATTGGGAAAGGTTTTGCAATTGGAGCAGCAGCTTTAGCGGCTCTAGCAATAATTACTGCTTTTGTTCAAGAAGTAAATCATGAAAGGGAAATTCCCATAGAATTATTACTAACTGACACCAATGTTTTAATAGGCTTATTTATAGGTGGCATGATTCCGTTCCTTGTTGCGTCACTAACAATAACTGCCGTGGGTGATGCAGCTTATGAAATGATAAATGAGATCAGGAGACAGTTTAAAGAAATACCGGGTTTACTAGAAGGTACTGGAAAACCAGACAATGCAAGATGTATTGAAATCGCAACAACTGCAGCCTTAAAGAAAATGATCTTACCGGGATCAATTGCTGTATTTTCTCCAGTTATAATAGGTTTAGGGTTTGGTCCTGAAATGTTAGGTGGTTTACTAGGTGGTGGGCTAATAGGTTGCGTTTTGTTAGCTTTAACAATGTCTAATGCTGGTGGGGCATGGGATAATGCAAAAAAATATGTTGAACAAGGAAACCTTGGTGGAAAAGGTTCCGATGTACATAAAGCTGTAGTAGTTGGCGATACAGTAGGTGATCCATTGAAAGATACTTCTGGCCCGTCGATGAATATTTTAATTAATGTGATGGCAATAGTTAGTCTTGTAATTGCGCCATTACTATAACTATTAGGAGAAAAATTATGAATATATTATTTTTAGGGGCTCCAGGATGCGGTAAAGGAACTCAATCAAAAATCTTAATTAAGGAATATGGGATTCCTCAAATATCAACTGGTGACTTATTGAGAGATGAAATCAAAACAGGTTCAGAGTTAGGAAAGGAATTACAGGAAATAATGTCATCTGGTAAATTTGTAAGCGATGAATTAGTTCTCTCTCTGGTTTCTAAAAAAATTACTCAAGATGAATGTAAGCCTGGATTTATTTTAGATGGATATCCAAGAAATATATCTCAAGCCAAGAGCCTCGATAGACTATTTATAGAAAAAAATATCAATCTTGAATATGTATTTCTCATTGATGTCCCATTTGAAACACTTATTGAAAGATGCACAGGAAGGCTTTTATGCGACTCTTGTGATTATATCGGTAACATGGACCGAGGCGAGAATATTGGAGATACATGCCATAAATGTGATAAAGGTAAACTATTTCAAAGAAAAGATGATACAGAAGAAACTGTTAAAAACAGATTAAATGTCTACCAAGAGCAAACTGCTCCTATAATAGATTTTTACCAAAGCAAAGGCATACTTCACAAAATGATTGGTGGAAATGATCCAGCAGAATTATCCAATAAAATTGCTTCTGTTTTAAAGGCTAGTTAATAACTTTGCGTCTGTAACTACTGCTACTCTACTTTTGATTCCATGATATAATCATTTTTATCATGTTTAGACAGCATATTAAAAGACTTATACATAGCATATTTATCTTAATATTCTTCAATAGTATGAATATACATGCTGCTGTAATCCCTGATATCTCTCTACCGGATGAAGAAATTCTTAAACTGCTTGAATCTGGTCCAAAATGGCTGCCTAAACCATATAAAACTCCTATAGAGCAAGGAGTTTTACTAAATACAGAGAATCTAGGTAAAGTCATACCTGGTCTTAGTAAAGAACAGGTAAAATTCTTACTTGGTACTCCAACAATAATTGATTTATTTCATGTAGATCGATGGGACTATATTTATTATGAAAGAACAGAGAATGGATTTACTGAGCCTAAAAGAATCACAGTCGTGTTTAAAAATGAAAAAGTTGGCGAAGTATATAATCAAGATAAACTTATAAAAAAAATGGGTGCTGAAATTGAAAGTGACTATACCAATGCCCCGGTAAATGAAAGTATCCAGATAACTGAAGAAGAAAATCCATTTCAAGAAATCATTATAGCTAAAAGGACTGATTATTTAATAGCTACAAAAAAAAATAAACTACCTGTTTGTATAGATGACGAATTTGAAGACTATCTATCTCAAAAAACTTTATATGATGCAGATGAAGATACGCTAGAAGTTAGGTCAGATAAACAAAATCAAGATGAAGATGGGATATTTTATGCGTCGGGTAATGTTGAAATTGAAAGAGCCAAAGATTTGGTAAAATCTGACAAAGCTAACTTCAATGCTGACACAGGTGTCCTAGCTGCTGATGGTAATGTTAAATATCTAACTGAAGACTTGTCACTTTATGCAAATAAAGGTGGATACAATAGCCAGAACGATACAGTTTCATTCTCTAATACTAAGTATAAATTTCCTTCTCAAAAAAGACCTGGTAGAGGCGAATCTGACGATATATTTATTGATGATGAGGGTATTGTATATATGACACCTAGTAGCTATACAACCTGTGGGTTAGATGATCCGGACTGGGAATTAGTATCATCAAAAACTATACTTTATAGGGATACAGATAGAGGTCATGCATATAACATCTTTCTAAAATATAAAGATGTGCCTATATTATATTCACCATTCTTTAGTTTTCCATTAAGCAGCGATAGGCATAGTGGTTTTCTGCTTCCATCAATTGGCAGTTCCGGAGAGAGCGGCACCGTTGTTTCTACTCCTTATTATTTTAACATTTCTGAAAATATGGATTTCACATTTACTCCAACGAACTATTCGGGAAGAGGCATAATGATGGATGGTCAATTTCGCTATAAAACAAGTGACAGTAATACTGAGATTGAATTTACTCATATGGACAAGGATGATATCAAAAGTGAAAGCCGTCATGCTTATTCAATAAGAGATAATAGGGTATACAAAAATACTCTTATCCCTTCTCAAAATGGGCTGTGGGACGGCTCTCTTGTTACCTCGACAATAAATATAGGAGGTATTTCAGATTTAACTTTTCTTGATGACTTTGGTAATAGCATATCAAGAATTGGTAGGACTCATATTACAAGAGAGTTTAAATTAGAAAGAACAGATTATAGTGAGCTTGGCTATCTAAAGTCATCTGTTAGGGCAACGGATTATCAGTTAGTAAAAACAGATCTACAAGAACAATATAGCGTTCTACCTCAAGCAAGGGTTGAATATTCTAGTTATGAAAAAAATAATAGTTTCAATTATAAATTTGATGGTGAACTATCAGTTTTTGATCATACCTATGCTACTAAAGCCACCGGAACGAGGCTTACATTATACCCTTCTGTTGAATACCATGTAAAAAACATAGGCTGGGAAATAATCCCCAAATTTGGAGTAAAGCATAGATCATATAGTCTCTCTGGCAATGATAGAAATAGTATTAGTGATACCACGCCTATTATGAGCCTCAGAGGTAAAATGGTATTTGATAAAATGCAGACTAAAGATATTTTGCAAACCTTGGAACCAGAAATGTATTTCCTATATGTGCCCTCATCAAATCAAGATGATATACCTATTTTTGATGCTGGTGAAAATGATTTAAAATATAACTTATTTTCTGAGAATAAATTTTATGGCCAAGATAGGCTGAATGATGCGAGGCAGCTTACCTTAGCTTTAACATCGAGCATTGTTGATACATCGAGTGGTAACGAGCTTTTAAGAGGAACAATCGGGCAAATTTTCTATCTAGATGATAGATCTGTAAATTTAAATGATAGTGTTACGAGTCACACTAATGTCTCTAATATGTTAGGACTAGTTAGTGCTAGGCTATCAGATTACTGGAGACTTTCTGGGTATTCAGAATATAATCCACATAGAGGTTATGGGGAGAAAAACCAAATCAGACTATCTTATAAAAGACCATATGGAAAACAAAACCAAATCTTCAACTCAAGCTACAGATTCGCTAGAGGAACCCAAGAAGAGGTTGATTTTTCTGCAGTTATTCCAGTTAATAGCAGATTATCATTGATAGGTAAGATTAACTATTCTTTTAATAATAGGCGAAGTAATACAGAGGAAATGCTTGAGAAAATGTTTGGTGTTGAATATGAAAGTTGCTGTTATGGTCTAAAATTTGTTGTAAGAGATTACTGGAATGGCACTAAAAGTGACAACGCTTTTTATTTTGAATTTTTACCAAAAGGCATAGCAACTTCGAGCAATCAAACAGCTAGGTTGCTAAGAGAAGGTATTTTGGGGTATCAAGATGTATTTGATTACTAATATCATCAAAAATATATTCTCTTTTGTATTTCTGACCATGGCATCTATTGCTAATGCTTCAGATTATGATGATAGAATTATTGCAATTGTTAATGACAAAGTAATCCTTAAGTCTGAAGTTCAAAATATAATAGACAACTTGTCACCGGAGATTATTACCAAAGAATATAGCATGTTATCAGATCAAGAAATTATTAACAAAGCCTTGCAAAATCTAGTTGAAACTAGTTTGCTCATCCAAGCTGCTGATAGATTTGGTATTAGGATTTCAGATATAGCACTAGAGAGTGAGCTTCAACGTATAGCTTCATCTCAGAACCTATCAATTAATGACTTTAGAAAAACTATTATAGATCAGGGAGGAAACTATTCCAAATTTATAAATGACTTGAGAGAAAAAATGACAATAGAAACATTATTTGTTTCACAGTTTTACTCGAGAATGAATGTTACTGAAGAAGAAGTAGAAAATTTCATTAAAAGAGAAGACATCAATCAATATGGAAATATTGAATATGATTTGATTGAATTTGTAATAGAAGATGAACAAAAGCAGCTTGCTCCAGAGATCATCGGTGATGTTTATCAAAGTATTTTAGAACAAGGGTTCAATAATACAAAAGTAAAATATGACAATCTCAATATCAAGATAAAAAATATCGGACTAATAGAACAAGATAAACTACCAAGTGTATTTCTGAGGGCACTTAGGGGCAATTTGAATGATAAGTTCACAGAATTAATTACTAGCTCTAAAGGATACCATGTTCTTAATGTTGTAGATTTAATTAATAAGACTTCCTCTATAGTTAATGAATACAAGGTAAGACATATACTCTTAGAACCGAATGTAATGACTGATAGCGAAGAAATTAATAAAAAACTATTAGATATGAAAAATCAAATTAAGAATCTAGATGATTTTATCTTATTTGCTAAAAAATTCTCTGATGATAAAGGCTCGGGGTATAAAGGTGGTGATCTTGGATACCAAAGACCAAAAGCATTAGTAAAAGAGTTTGCTGATGTTATGAAAAATATGCCATTAAAGAAAATTAGTGATCCATTTCAAACTAGATTTGGATGGCATATATTATATGTAGAAAATGTCAGATCTATTGATGATACAAAATCATTAGTTAGAAAAAATATAGCGAATATTATCAGATCAAATAAAGCCAAAGCAGAACGAGATGATTGGGTTGCTAAATTAAAAGAGCAAGCATATATTGAAATTAAAGAGTTTTAAATTTGAATAAGACATTAATTACATTAGGTGAACCAGCTGGTATAGGTCCTGACCTATGTGTCATGCTCGCAGAAAAGCATCTTACTCGTAATACTGTGGTAATTGCCGACCCATGTTTAATTGAGCATAGTTCTAAGATACTTAAAAAAAAAGTTGATCTAAATATACTTGACGATATTGATTCTAAGACACTTGCAGGACCTTCTAGTATTAACATCTTACCCATAAAGCTCAGAGTAAAGAATATACCTGGAAAACTTAATCCAAAAAATGCGAGCTATGTGATAGAAACTATAAAAAAAGCTGCAGATTTATGTCTTATGCAGAAAGCTAACTCAATGGTAACTGGGCCAATAAGTAAGTCTGTTTTAAATGAGGGAGGATATAAGATTTCTGGGCATACTGAGTTTTTAGCTAATATATGTAAACATAAATCAGTAATGATGCTTATGAACTCTTATATGAAGGTAGCTCTTCATACAACCCATGTCCCGTTACAGAATGTACATAAATATATAACGATTGAGTCTCTAAAAAAAACTATCGGCATTATACATGCTGACTTAAAAAGTAAATTTGGTATAAAAAAACCAAAAATATTAGTTACTGGATTAAATCCACATGCTGGCGAAGATGGCATGCTCGGAGAACAAGATTCTAAAATTATAAGACCAGCCATAACGGAGATGAGAAAAAAGAAAATTTTAGTTGAGGGACCTATACCTGCAGATACAGCCTTTCTAAAAAAATATGTAGAGAGTTTTGATATCATATTGACTATGTATCATGACCAAGGATTGCCGGTTATTAAGTTTAATAATTTTAAGAAAACTGTTAATGTTACTCTAGGATTACCTATCACAAGAGTCTCAGTGGATCATGGAACTGCTTTAGATTTAGTTGGATCTGGAAATATAGATATTTCAAGTTTTGTAGAAGCTATTAGAATTGCTAAATTTATAAGTAATGCGAAATCATAAAAAGAAACTAGGTCAGCATTTTTTAAATGATAAAAATATTATTAATAAAATTATAATGTCGATTAAACCTAAAATGACTGATTCTTTTCTAGAAATCGGTCCAGGAGAGGGCGCCTTGACAACTCCTCTATTAGGTTTGATTAAAGATATAGTTCTAATAGAAAAAGACAAAGATTTAATACCTTTGTTGCAAAATAGATATATTGAATCTAACAATGTACAAATTGTAAATAATGATATATTGAAATGTAATCTATCAAACTACCTACTTGGAAAAACGCGTATCATAGGCAATCTACCATATAACATATCAACTGAGATTATATTTAAGTTATTACCTGCTACATCACATATAACTGATATGCATTTAATGCTTCAAAAAGAAGTAGTTGATAGGATGATAGCAAACCCGGGCTCTAAAGTTTATGGAAGGTTAAGTGTCATGACACAGGTATATTTTAAAGTCACCAAACTATTTGATATTTCTCCTAACGTTTTTGTACCGAAGCCCAAGGTTCATTCATCATATATAAATATGATACCCAAGGTATCACCATTTAGTGATAACAATGAAGATAAATTTAAGAAGCTTGTTACCATGATGTTTACTGCAAGAAGAAAAATGATAAAAACATCGCTAAGAGATTATTTTGATGAGAGCACTCTTAAGAACCTATCTATAAATCCTAATCATCGCCCAGAGGTTTTAAGCGTTGAAGATTTTTTAAGGATATCAAAATATGTTTAAAAAAATACTTATATATATGCTTATGTTTTATTCTATATCAAACTATTATGATTTCTTTAGTTGGTACTTCAGCAAAAATCAGATGGTAGTTGAAGATGCTTTAATGTTATCACTATTGTCGTCAATACCCATGTTTCTAGCTTTAATATTGATACATATTTTTTACTATCCAGCGAGCACACTTGATCGGGCTAAAGTTATATCTTTTCCTCCTATTATTTTTCTATTTTTTACAAATCTTGCATTTTTAGTATCAATGACAAATATGTATTATTTCCAAATATATAATGTACCTAGAGAACTAGACATTTTCCGCTCTAGTACACTAGGCCTATTACTCATTGTGCTTGCATTCGTAATTTTATATTTTTCATTAAGGGAGTTTACTAAAGTTAATGAGGATCCAGTTCCAACATCACCGTCTAATTTAATCATAACAAACAGCATTTATGCCTATTCAAGAAACCCCATGTATCTTGGATTATTAATATTACAAATCGGGCTTGGAATGCTATTGAGTGTTATACACATAACTTTTTTTTCTTTATTTACTTATATAGTTTTAAAAAACTATGTAATTATTCCAGAAGAAAAATATTTAGAAGAAAAATTTAGTGAAGAATATCTTGTCTATAAAATCTCTGTCAGAAGATGGTTTTAATGCATATGATGATCATGACTGTCACGATTATGTCTTGGATCTATAACAGTCAAGTTAAACATATATCTAGTTTCCTGTTTATCTCTTACTATCATTTTGATATTCTGCCCTACTTCAATTTCTCTTCTTTGTCCCATCAACATAAGGTGTAAACCGCCACTCTCCAAGGCTACTTCTTGACGAGCTGGTATCAACAAAGTTTTCTGATGAATCATTTTAGCCGTACCAGAATTACTATATTTCATTGAGTGAATTTGAACTTCATCATATACGGGTGATCTTACCCCTGTAATCACTAAATCATTGTCAGTATTATTTTTAATAATACCATATCCTACAGTGACTGATGAACTTGGTGGGCCTTTATGGATAACACCTTTCAATAGAACTAATTTAGGACCACCATCTTTCTCAGGACTAACCCCAGACATAAATGAATATGCATTAGAAGACAATATAGTAAAAAGTATTAAAGATAGAAATTTTTTCATTGTTGTATTATAGACGCATATTAAAACTATGTCATTAATATTTTTATTAACATATATTTATGATAGATTATGTCCATATGGATAAATTTTTATTAGATATTCTTGTTTGCCCAAAATCAGGTCATACTCTTATATATGTTGACAAAACAAATGAATTAGTTTGTAAAGAGTCCATGCTAGCTTACCCGATAAAAAATGATATTCCTATTTTACTAGTTGATGAAGCTAGAACTTTGGAAACAAATGAACTTGAGGGAATTTAGATGAAAATAAATGTAGGCAAAAAAGTTAAAGATCTTGCAGTTGTTTCATCTGATAATAAGAAAATGCTATCGGATTACTTAAACAAAAATCTAATATTATATTTTTATCCAAGAGACTTAACTCCAGGATGTACAACAGAAAGTAATGGGTTTAATGATAACCTTAGCAAAATTAAAAAATTAGGTTGGAATGTTGTGGGTGTTTCAAGAGATACCATGAAATCACATGAAAAGTTTATAGACAAATATTCATTTAAATTCCCTCTAATATCAGATGAAGACGAGAAAGTGTGTAAAATGTTCGATGTTATAAAAGAAAAAAGTCTCTACGGAAGAAAGTATATGGGGATAGATAGAAGCACTTTTTTGATTAATCGTGAAATGGAAGTTTTGAATGTATGGAGAAATGTAAAAGTAAAAGGTCATGTTGAAGAAGTAATAAATTTTATAAAGGAACTGTAATAATGGAAATAATACAATTACTCCTTTTTATTATGATTATTTTAACTTTATTGAATGGACTAGTTTTCTTTAAGAAATTAATTAAACTCCAAGAAGAAACCAATGCTTTGCTTAGGAAGCTATTAAAAAATCAAAATTCTACAGATAATAAATCTGATAATCCAATGCTTTCGGAAGATTTAGAGAAACTAAAAATTTCATATATGGCAAAAATGAAAAAGTATGACTAGCAATATTTTTCAAGATATAATTGATAAAAAAATTCCTGCAGATATTATTTATGAGGATGATTTATCTATTGCCTTTAATGATATTAGTCCTCAAGCACCTACACATATTTTGATAATACCCAAGAAAAAAATCGCTAAAATAAGTGATGCTGATAATGAGGATGAAAATTTATTAGGTCATTTATTGTTAGTTGGCAAAAAAGTAATGTCTGATATTGGTATAACGGATTATAGAGTTGTCATTAATAATGGTTCTGAAGCAGGTCAAACAGTTTTCCATATACATTTACATATATTAGCAGGAAGAACTTTTGGCTGGCCTCCTGGTTAATTTTTTCTTTTAAACATGCTCATTATTTTTTCTAGTAAATCTGCAAACGGATTTACACGAAGTTTTTCTGACTCTACGGCAATTTCATCTATACACTTAACAGATCTTGCAGGATATGGTCCCTTTGCTGTCTCTTCATATAACGCCACAATATCAAAACCTTCTTCCAGAGTATGTCCAATCTCAAAATTCTCCTCTCTAGATTGTACTTGACCTTTCATTAATGTTGGCATTTTAGCTAAGTAAATTGGCTCAACATCTTTTGATTTAGCATTTTCAACAAGCTTATTATCAACAATATCTTGAGAGGATGATTCTATCATCACATAGTTACAATGATCATAATAGTCTTCAAGGTCGGAGACGCTATCTGAGTCTTCTAACCTTAAACTTATTTTAATATTTGAGTTAAGCTTTTCTTTTAAACTAGAAAAAACTTCTAAGCCAATAGATTTTGGAAACGAGATGATATTTGGATCAACAGAATTTGCAAAAGCTATATACTTATCAAGATCAATATTTTCTTCATCAGTGTCTAAGTATACCTGAGTTGACAGATTTCTTTTCTTGGATTGTTCTCTAAATATCTCAATTCTATTTTTAGCCACGCTTTCTCCATCACTATATAGGATCCTCGCAATATCAACGCCATCTGTCCACTGTCTAGCAATACCTGCCATTAGCATAGTGATTAATTCCTTCTCATTATCAGTTGATGGTCCCAAGGTTGCAATTATCAGACTCAATCTATGTCTCTCATTTGGCTTTGTCATGTTATTTCCTAAATATTATTGATTTTTTTAGTATATTGTATAATGACTCGCTATTCCAATAGATGCTAGTATAAAAGCATGATTGAACTTCTTACAAACCTAAAACTCATTTTTTTTGTAATGTTTTTCTTCTTAATGCTTATAGTTGAGAGCTACTTCCCTAAAAGAACTTGGACTAGTAGAAGAATGTTGCGTATTGGCTTTCATGGACTCATAGCCATCATAAATTCATTAATTATGAGATTGCCTTCACTATTTATTATTATACCCGCCCTACTTATTATTAATGATAGTAATTATGGGCTACTCAATAACCTCAAAACTAATTTTTTTATTAAAAGTTTAATTGGCTTGATGTTACTAGACCTAGCATTTTATTGGTGGCATAGGATAAACCATACTATTAATTTTTTTTGGAGATTTCATTCAGTACATCATTTAGATACTCACTTAGATGTTACTACTTCATTGAGATTCCATATCGGAGAACTATTACTATCATCAATATTTAAGGTATCGTTAATATTCTTGATAGGTATTCCCATTTCTATATTTATATTTTATGAGATTATTTTATCCATGAGCAATCAGTTCCATCACTCTAATATTGATCTGCCAGATAAAATAAATTCTACCTTAGAGAAGTTTATAGTGACACCAAGATATCATGCCAATCATCATACGATTAAAAAAGAATCTAGAGAGGCAAATTATTGTTCGATATTGACCATTTGGGATAAAATATTTTTGACGTATAAAGATGCCAATGATCTTGAAAGAACTAAACTCGGATTGGATGATAGATCTAAAGAATTTGGGATATTAAAGTATTTTAAACACCCATTATCATAGTTTCTCTATTGACATTAATTCTCTGATTTGATGTAATTGGAATACGCCGTTTTGAAATTCAGCTTGCCGGCGTTAAATAGCTAAAGCGATCGGTAAACCACCAATGCTTAGCGTATGGTGGTTTTTTTTGGTTTGTTGATCTTCAGCTTGTGACCAATACCGATCAGGTAAAACACTAAAGAGGAGAG
>JAURQW010000008.1 GCA_030835925.1 Gammaproteobacteria bacterium
GGACCAGTAGGTCGTAGGTTCGAATCCTATCACCCCGAATTTTGCGCCTGTAGCTCAGTTGGATTAGAGTACATCGCTACGAACGATGGGGTCGGAGGTTCGAGTCCTTCCAGGCGCGAAATTATATGGTAATATTATTTAACATGGTGGGTGTAGCTCAGTTGGTTAGAGCCCTGGTTTGTGGTACCAGTTGTCGTGGGTTCGAATCCCATCATCCACCCATAATTTGCGAGAGTGGCGGAATTGGTAGACGCGCTGGTTTTAGGTACCAGTACCTATGGTGTGAGAGTTCGAGTCTCTCCTCTCGTAAATGAATTCGCATGGAATTATTTATATATTTCCTGTACTAGAATTAATCTGAAATAAATAGGAATAAAAAAGAAAATATGGGCAAGGTTCTTTTAGATCAATTTAAAGCTAAATTAGCAAAAAAAAATAGAAATAATCAGGATTTAGGTAAATTACCGATCAAAATAGATGTTACTGATGTTGCGAATAAGAGAAATCAGATATTCATATCTTGCTTATCTGAATATTTGTCTGATGATCGAATACAGAATGCTCTTGTCAAAATTAATCCTTATACAGTAAAATTTGGATCTCTGCCTAGGGGAAATGAATATGGAATGAGCTCTATTTACCATATAACCTTATCATTGATATCTCTACAAGCAAATGAAAAACAAAACTGGGAATGCACAACATATGAATGCGATGATGTTAGTGAGAATGAAGTCGAATCTAAGTCTTTTGATAATGGTAAAATTGCTGTACAGTACTTTGTTAATCAAATAATAAAATTACACAAGAAATAATATGAATATATCTTCAACAGTCAATAAACTAGATGGGCTCAAAAGGTCTGTTAAAATAAATGTTAATAAGGACGAATATGTTCTGCAGTATAAAAAAGATTTAGACAAATATAAGTCTACTGTCAAAATGGATGGTTTTAGAGCTGGGAAAGTTCCAGAGAACGTAATTTTAAAGAATTATAAAGATAGAATTCAGGGTGATACCTTAAATACATTAATACAGTCCTCGCTAAAGCAGGCATTAAATGAGCATAATCTTGATACAGCAAGCCCTCCTAAAATAACAATAGAGAAGAGTGGTTCGCCTGATGTGGATATCGAGTATACAGCTGAATTTGAAATATTCCCATCTATCATACTTAAAAATTTGACAGACATATCTGTTGAGCAGCCAGATGTAAATATCGGAGATGATGATATTGATGGTGTTATAAAGAATATACAGAAGCAACATACCAAGTGGGATGAAAAAAAAGAAGAAGCCCAAACTGGTGATAAAGTTGTTTTAGAATATGAAGGAACTATTTCTGGGAAACCGTTTGATAACAACAAGCAAGAGAACTTTACATTTATTATTGATGATGATGTAAGAGGCGATGATGCAACAGTTGGTCTGTTCAAGGAGTTTTATAAAAATTCTATAGGAGCAAAAACTAATATGGGCAAAAAATTTACCTATAAAATGCCAGAAAGTTTTGCTGATAAAAAAATAGCTGGGAAGACTATCGAATATAATATTAAGATAAAACATATTTACAAAGGTATGGCACCCGAGCTAAATGAAGAGTTCTATAAAAATTTCGGTATTGCAGGTTCAGACCATAAAGCTTTTAAGGAAAGTGTTTCAAAGTATATGAAAGTAGAATTAGATCAAAAACTAAAATCAGTTATGTCGGCTGCAGTTAATCAAAAATTACTAGATGAAAATGATTTTGAAGTTCCTGAGTATATGCTTGAGCAAGAAGTCAAAAGCATAACATCACAATATGAATCAATGCAGCAAAAAATTGATGAATCAATTAAAACTGAATTGGGTCTAATTGCAAAGAAAAGAGTTAGATTAAACTTAATCTATATGAAAATAACTGAAGATAATAAATTATCTGTGTCAGAAAAAGATGTATCTGAGTTTATTGCTAAATCTGATCCAGCATCTCAACAACAGATTTTAGAAAAAATACAATCAGATAAAGATTATTTAAATCATATCAAGAACAAAGCCCTAGAAGATGTTATTATTAATCACATACTGTCAGCATGTAAGATAGATAAGGTTGAAAAGAAATTTTCTGAGGTGGTTAATTAAAATGAAAAATAATGAAGTAGCAAATAATCTAGTACCGATGGTTGTTGAACAAACATCTAGAGGTGAGAGAGCATATGATATATATTCAAGATTACTTAAAGAGCGAATCATATTTATGGTTGGCCCAGTAGATGACTATTCGTCTAACTTGATAGTAGCTCAACTATTATTCCTAGAATCTGAAAACCCAACAAAAGACATTAGTTTATACATTAATTCACCGGGAGGTTCAGTAACAGCTGGAATGTCGATATATGATACTATGCAATTTATCAAACCGGATATAAGCACATTATGTATAGGTCAGGCTGCGAGTATGGGAGCTATACTTTTATGTGGCGGGAAGAAAGATAAAAGATTTGCTTTACCTAACTCAAGAGTCATGATACATCAACCACTTGGTAGTTTCCAAGGACAGGCAACTGATTTTGACATACAAGCCAGAGAGATTTTATCTATTCGAGCTAGATTAAATGAGATTTTAGCAAAGAATACAGGTCAGACTATTAAGAAAATAGAAGCAGACACAGAAAGAGATAATTTCATGACTTCGGAAGAAGCTATGAAATATGGTTTAATTGATAATATACTTGATTCAAGGCCAAAGGATTAACCCTTTAAATATAGTCTATTTTATTATTTTTACATTCTTTAAAAAGAACGATATACTAAAATAAAACACTAAAATGGATACTAATACTAAAGACTCAAATAAATTATTACACTGCTCGTTTTGTGGTAAAAACCAAAATGAAGTTAATAAATTGATAGCTGGACCTTCAGTTTTTATTTGTGATGAGTGCGTGGATCTCTGCAATGAAATTATAAGAGATGAATTAGAAGAAAAATCACTTCAAAGTCGAGAAAATCTTCCCAAACCTAAAGAAATCAAAGAAAATTTAGATGAATATGTTATTGGACAAGATCATGCAAAAAGAGTTCTATCCGTAGCTGTTTATAACCATTACAAGAGACTTAATTCAAAAGACACAAAAAATAACGTTGAACTCAATAAAAGCAATGTTCTTTTAATCGGGCCAACCGGTTCTGGTAAAACATTGCTAGCAGAAACTTTGGCAAGATTATTGAATGTACCATTTACAATTGCCGATGCTACTACGTTAACTGAAGCAGGATATGTAGGAGAAGATGTAGAAAATATAATCCAAAAGCTCCTCCAAAAATGTGATTATGATGTTGAAAAAGCGCAAACAGGAATTGTTTATATTGATGAAATCGACAAGATATCAAGGAAATCTGATAATCCGTCCATTACACGAGATGTGTCTGGTGAAGGTGTTCAACAAGCGTTATTAAAATTAATTGAAGGTACCGTGGCATCTGTTCCCCCGCAAGGTGGTAGAAAACATCCTCAACAGGAGTTTCTTCAAGTAGATACATCGGGAATATTATTTATAGTTGGTGGTGCATTTTCAGGTCTAGATAAGATTATACAAAACAGAACTGATAAATCAGGTATTGGTTTCTCCGCTAAAGTGAGGGATATAAGTGAAAAAGTTGATTTAGCAGAAACACTAGGAACTGTTGGTCCGGAAGACCTTGTAAGGTATGGTTTGATTCCTGAGTTTGTGGGACGACTTCCAGTCATTGCAACACTAGAAGAATTAGATGAGCCATCATTGATTAAAATTTTAACAGAACCTAAAAATGCACTAATTAAACAATACCAAAGGCTTTTTGAAATGGAAGAGTGTGATCTAGAATTTAGAGATGATGCCTTGCTTGCGATCGCTAAAAAAGCTATGAAAAGAAAAACTGGAGCTAGAGGACTAAGAACTCTTCTTGAAAAAACTCTACTGGATACAATGTATGAGTTGCCATCATCCTCGGAGATATCAAAAGTTGTCATTGATAAAACAGTAATTGAGTCTTCTCAGGAACCTTTATTGATATACGAAAAGAATAAAAATAAAGCTAATTCAAAAGATTAGCTTGAAAAACGAATAACTGCCTACATAATTCGGGAATGATCAGCTTTAAAAGAGGGACAAATGGTTATAAAAACAGATAAATCAACTATGCCAATACTACCGCTAAGAGATGTAGTGGTATATCCTAATATGGTCGTGCCACTATTCGTTGGTAGAACTAAATCTATCAGATCTTTAGAAGACGCGATGAACAATAACAACAAAACCATAATGCTCGTTACTCAGCTGTCTGCAGATATTAATGACCCTGTTGAATCTGAATTATATGATATAGGTTGTACTGCTACTATCCTGCAGTTATTGAAGTTACCCGATGGAACTATGAAGGTTTTAGTCGAAGGCCTAAGTAGAGCCAAAGTGTCTAATATCAAAGATCGTGATGATATATTGTATGCTGACTGCCAGGATATAGATCAAGGCAAGCAATTATCAAATGTTCAAGAAGATGCTTTGTCAAGAGCTCTTGAAAATACATTTAATCAATATGTTAAACTCAATAAAAAAATACCTCCCGAAGTTTTATCATCTATTGCTGGTATAGAAGATCTTTCAAAGCTATCTGATAGTATTGCCGCACATATGACGCTTCGCTTAGACGAAAAACAAAAGGTTTTAGAAATATCTGACACTAAAGAAAGAGTTGAATATTTGATTTCATCAATGGAGTCAGAACTCGATGTCTTGCAGGTTGAGAAAAAAATAAGAGGAAGAGTCAAGCAGCAAATGGAAAAAAGTCAAAGAGAGTACTATTTAAATGAGCAAATGAAAGCTATTCAAAAGGAACTTGGCGAAATAGGTGATGAACCAAATGACTTAGACTCTCTTGAAAAAAAGATTGAGTCAGTTGGACTATCTTCAGAAGCAAAGGAAAAGGTTATGGCTGAATTCAACAAGTTTAAAATGATGTCGCCAATGTCCGCAGAAGCAACTGTTGTAAGAAACTATATAGATACAGTTATCGGCTTGCCATGGCAACAAAAAACCGAGGTGAACAGCGACATAGCACATGCTAGTAAAATTTTAGATGATGATCATCATGGACTCGTTAAAGTTAAAGAAAGGATACTGGAGTATTTAGCTGTTACTAAAAGAGTTGATAAGCTTAAAGGCCCAATATTATGTTTAGTTGGCCCACCAGGTGTGGGTAAAACCTCACTAGGTAAATCTATAGCTAAGTCAACTAATAGAAAATTCATAAAAATGTCTCTTGGTGGAGTTAGAGATGAGGCAGAAATTCGCGGTCATAGACGTACTTATATTGGATCTATGCCAGGCAAAGTAATACAAAATCTTGCTAAAGTTAAACAGAAGAATCCATTATTTTTGTTAGATGAAATTGATAAAATGGCCATGGACTTTAGAGGCGATCCCTCTTCAGCATTGCTTGAAGTATTAGACCCAGAGCAAAACTTCGCATTTAATGATCACTATTTAGAAGTTGATTTTGATTTATCTGACGTAATGTTCATTGCAACAGCTAATTCAATGGATTCTATACCTGCACCTTTGTTAGATAGAATGGAAATTATAAGATTGCCTGGATACACAGAAGATGAAAAAACTGATATAGCAAAGAAATACCTCCTGTCTAAACAGTTTGAACAAAATGGTTTAAAGAAAAAAGAATTAAGTATAAACACTGCTTCAATTAGAGATATTATTAGATACTATACGCGTGAAGCCGGCGTTCGAGGTTTAGATAGGGCGATCTCTAAAATTTGCAGGAAAGTCGTTAAGTCAATACTTTTAAATAATGACAAGCAAACAAAAATTACTCCTACAAATCTAAATGATTATTTAGGTGTGAAACTTTTTAGTCATGGAGTGGTTGAAAAAAAAGACATGGTAGGGCAGGTTAATGGTCTTGCATGGACCTCAGTTGGAGGAGAACTTCTTCGTATTGAATGTGCGCTTATGTCGGGAAAAGGGAAGATCGAGCAAACCGGTAGTCTAGGTGATGTTATGCTAGAATCAATTAAAGCTGCGATCACTGTCGTCAGAACTAGAGCGGTATCTCTAGGAATAGATACACATTTTCATGAAAACAAAGATATACATATTCATGTTCCTGAGGGAGCTACACCCAAAGATGGTCCAAGCGCAGGTATAAGCATGGCTCTAGCAGTGGCATCGTCACTTACAAACATCCCTGTTAGGTCTGATGTGGCAATGACTGGTGAAATCACTCTTAGGGGTGAAGTATTAGAAATAGGAGGACTTAAAGAAAAATTACTTGCTGCGCTGAGAGGTGGTATAAAAGAGGTTATAATCCCAAAAGAAAATGAGAAAGATCTTGTAGAAATACCAGAAAATGTTAAAAAAGGCTTAAAAATACATCCTGTTAAATTCGTAGACGAAGTCTTTGCTATAGCTTTAAAAAATAAGCCTACGAAATTAAAAACTATCAAAAAATCATCAGCTGTTTCTGGAAAGAAAAATAAATCTAATGAAAAAAACTTACCCCATTAACATATTTCATTTAGGTTGTAAATGCAGAAAAATATAGAAAATTAATACATTTTGCCATCATATTAATGTACTATAGACAGTGTAATTCATTGAATTACGTAATAAACATGAGTCAACGTGACTTATAAATAAAAAATATATATCAATAAAGAGGTCCTAAATGAATAAAGCAGAATTTATTTCAGCGATAGCTGAAGCAGCGGGTAGCAGTAAATCAGATGCAACAGCACATGTTGAAGCAATGATAAATGTCGTAACAAACACATTAAAAAGTGACGATCAAGTAACGTTAGTTGGATTCGGAACGTTTCTTGCTAAAAAAAGAGATGCTAGAACTGGGAGAAATCCAAGAACTGGTGAGTCGATTCAAATTAAAGCATCAACTGTGCCTGCTTTTAAAGCTGGTAAAGCATTCAAGGATGCATTAAATTAGTTCTCTAATTTAAGAGGGTGATTAGCTCAGCTGGTTAGAGCACCGCCCTTACAAGGCGGGGGTCGTAAGTTCGAATCTTTCATCACCCACCATTAATAACATAGAAGCAGATTTATCTGCTTCTTTTTATTTATGTAGATCAGGATTAGTGATAATATAACTTAGGTTTTTGGGGGTGTAGCTCAGCTGGTTAGAGCGCCTGCCTGTCACGCAGGAGGCCGAGGGTTCGAGTCCCTTCACTCCCGAAAAACTTTTAAGGATTTAATATGCTAACACGTATCAGAGAAAAATTAAGTAGTTGGGTAATAGCATTGCTTTTATTATTTGTAGCAATACCTTTAGTGTTTATGGGTCTAGGAAATTATCAATCAGCTTCAGACAGCTATGCTTTTAAAATCAATGATCAAGTTATTACAACTTCTCAATTAGAGCAAGAAGTTTTTCAATATAGACAAGCACTAGAGAGTAATACACAGGGTAGTCTGCCTCCGTTTTATACTAATAAATTCATTAGAAATATAACAATGGATTATATGTTGAGGACAATTATACTAGATAATACAGCTAAAGATATTGGATTAGTTTATCATAATGAGTCTATCCTTGATCAAATCTACAATACTTCATCTTTCCGTGATGAATCAGGTTTTAATAAAGATCTATACAAGTCGCAGTTATATAGAATAGGTATGTCACCGCAGTCTTATGAAGGTTATGTGCATCAAAAAGGTATATCTGAGCAGCTTAAAAAAGCAATCACATCAACCTCTATTATAACAACCCAAGAAAAAACTGATTTAATTAAATTTAGGCATCATACAAGAAATGTTAATTATAAAGTTATAAAGTTTGATGACATCAAAAAATCATTATCACTTAGCGAAAAAGATAAGAAAGATTTTTATGATACGAATAAGTCATCTTACATGTCTCCTGCTCTTGCCAAATATGAATACATAGACATAGATAAAAATGACATTATTAAAAATGTTTCTATAACAGATGAAATTATTAAAAATATTTACGATAGAAATTTAGACGCAGGAGAATATAATAAGCCTTCTACATATAAGATTAATCACTTGTTAGTCAAAGACATAACTGCCAGTTCAAAAGATAAAATTATAAAAGCACGAGATGATATTATATCTGGCCTATCTTTTGAGAAAGCTGTGAAACTATATTCTAACGATGAAGACACAATCACGAATAAAGGTTATCTTGGAGAATTTATTTCATCTGATTTACCTGTGTATCTCTCATCTCAACTTATAAACCTAAGGACGGGCGATCTTTCAGAAATTATTGAGTCAGATAAAGGTTATCATTTGATGATGATAATTGATAAAACCCTAGGAAAACCATCATCTTTAGACGAAGTCAGGGAAGCAATTAAATCTGATTATAAAAAAGAGATGGGTACGCGAGAGTACTTTGATCTAATAGACGAGGTTAATGAAAGGAATTTTACGAGGAAGTATAACTTATCTGAGATATCTTCTGATTTAAATTTAAGTCTACTGAATACGAAGTATATAAGTAAAGTTGATGGATATGGCATCTTTAATTTTGATTATGTAAGAGATCAAGTATTTACTGATGAAGTAATTAAAAATAACCAAACAAGTGAATTAATTTATATCAATGATGATAGGTTTGTAGTTGCACAACTTTTAAGTTATAAAGCACCAGTCCAAATGAGTTATGAGGACTCTAAAGATATAATAGAAGCATTAATGTTAAACCAACAGTCAGAATCTTTAATTAAGACTATGGCCGAAAGCTTAAGAGATGATATGAATGCAGGCATCTCAGAACTTGACTCAAGTTTCAAGAAGTTTTCGGGTACTATGGATTCTGAAAAAATAGATAGCAATCTTAAGGAAATATTTTTTGCGACTTCATCTGAGACTGGGTTCCTAATCACTAATCTTAATAAAGATTATTTAATTTATAATATAAGTAATGTAGTATATCCCGATGATATTAAAAAAATTAATAACGCAGATGATTACTATAATTTTATATTAAATACTCGTAGCGAGTCTGAGTTTAATTTGTTTTATAATAATGTTAGTTCGAATCTAGATATTATTATTAATAGCGAATATATGGATCGAGATTAAACCCCGGAAATATTGAATCCACCATCAACATAGATTACTTGTCCAGATATACCTGAAGATTGATCACTTGCAAGAAATAAAGCAGTATTTGCCACTTCTTCTAAGGTTATGTTTCTTTTTAAGGCAGCTTTATCTTCAACATGTTTGAGTATCTCATTAAATCCAGATATACCAGCCGCTGCTAATGTTTTTATTGGACCTGCCGACACCGCATTAACTCTGATGTTATCGTTCCCTAGTGAGTGGGACATGTATCTGACATTAGCTTCTAAACTGGCTTTCGCTAGGCCCATAACATTATAGTTTTTAATGACTCTCTCCGAACCTAAGTAAGTTAAAGTGAGCATTGATCCGCATGGACTTATAATATCTCTGAATTCTTTTGCTAACGCTGTAAATGAATATGAGCTTATATCATGAGCTATTTGGAAGCCATCACGAGTTATATTATCTACATAATCACCGTTTAATAACTCTCTTGGTGCAAACGCAGCGGAGTGGATGATTATATCAACATTACCCCATTTATCTTTTATATCTAATTTTAGATTTCTGATATCATCGTCAATTGATAAGTCACAAGGATGCAACAATACTTCTTCAGATGTTTCTAAAACACTAGCAATATCCTCAACTCTACTCTTTAATTTGTCATTCTGATAGGTTAGAGCTATACTTGCGCCATTTTTAGCAAAAATTTCAGCTATACTAGTGGCAATTGATCTTTTGCTTGCCACACCAATTATCAAAGCTTTTTTATTTTTTAAAATCATATCTTAGAGTTGTCTTTTAGTTATTATATAGAATATTATAATAATGTATTAATATTATTTTTTCATGAATATTTTCACTAAAACACTAATTAGATTAAACATTTTCATTTTTACACTGATATTCAGTGTTTTTGGCTATACAGATTATTCAATTGGCATTGGTTATACACCTAAATATTCAGATAACTTTACTAGCTTTGACTATGTTAATCCCGTCGCTAAAAAAGGTGGAGAAATACGTCTCTCAGCCTTTGGCACTTTTGAATCATTGAACCCTTATCTTTTAAAATCCCTCGCGCCTGTAGGTTTAAATATATTAATGTTTGAAACACTGATGGAGAGAAGTTTAGATGAACCTTCATCGAGTTATGGGCATATAGCTTATAAATATATCTTGGCAGATGATGGTTTGTCAGTTACTTACTATATTAAAGACCATGCGAAATTTTCGAATGGAGATGAAATAGTAGCTGACGATGTTTTATTTTCTTATCAAACATTAATAAGTAAAGATGCTCATCCTCAATATAGAATTTATTGGGCTGATATAAAAAAAGCAACCGTATTAGATAAAAAATCTATCAGATTTTCATTTCATAAAAAAAATCCAGAATTGCATATGATAATTGGTGATATACCAATATTTTCCAAAAAATGGTTTGATGGTAAATCATTCAGTGAATCTATACTTGAGATGCCTATCGCAAGTGGACCATATATAATTGAAGATTATGAAACAGGCAAGTATATACGTTATAAAAAAAATCCCAACTATTGGGCTATGAACGAACCTACAAGGTCTGGCATGTTTAATTTCGATATAATTACATTTAAATATTATAAAGATATGACGGTAGCTCTAGAGGCTTTCAAAGCAGGTGAATATGATTTTATACATGAAAATCACTCCAAGAGATGGGCAAGAGATTATAATGGACCTAACTTTAATAAAAAATTAATTATCAAAGAAGAGTTACATCATTCAAATAATGCTGGGATCCAAGGTTTCATCTTCAATACTCGTAAAGAAATATTTAGAGATAAAAAAGTAAGAGAAGCCATAACTTTAGCATTTGATTTTAACTGGTCAAATAAAAACTTATTCTATGGTCAATACAAGAGGTGTGAAAGTTTCTTTAGTAATAGTGAGTTATCTGCTAATGAAATCGCAAGTATTCAAGAGATTGATTTAGCTGAAGAATTATCGATACCCCGCAGCCTTGTTATTGATAAAGACTATTCTGTCTTAAATAGAGAATCTAACATCAGGAATAATTTATATAAAGCAAAAAAAATATTTGATAAGCTTGGCTGGATTGTCCGAGATAATACCCTATATAATCTAAAAAATGAGCCAGTTGAATTTAATTTTTTACTAGCACAAAAAGGCTTTGAAAGAATTCTTGCACCATTTGCACATAATCTTAAAAAACTTGGTATTAAGTTAAAGTATAGGACTATCGATCTATCTCTATATCAAAGGAAGGTTGATTCATTTGATTATGACATGATGGTTATGAGTTATCCTCAGTCTCAATCACCCGGTAATGAGCTTATTGCAATGTTCCACTCGAGCTCATATGATAAAAAGGGTTCTTATAATTTAGCTGGAATATCTGACCCTAATGTTGATAAGCTTATTGAGAAAATTATATATAGTAACAATAGAGACGAGATGATTATTGCATCAAAACTGTTGGATAGAATTTTATGGAATAACTACTATTTATTGCCAAACTGGTATATCGATAAGCATAGAATTGCTTATTTTGATAATTTCGTAAAACCAGAAAAGTTGCCAAAGTATTATGAACCGTTAGATTATGTGCTTAAAACCTGGGCGTCAAATTAATGTATTATTATATTTTTAAAAGATTATTTTTGATGATCCCAACATTATTAGGTGTACTTCTTCTGACATTTGCTGTTGTTCAATTTGTTCCTGGAGGACCAGTTGAGCAATTAGCCAATCAGCTGACTGACATCAATGTCTCTGGAGAGGCATCTTCTGGCAATAAAAATATATATAGAGGCTCAAGTGGTCTGAGTGAGGAGCATCTTGATGATCTAAAGTCATTTTATGGATTTGATAAACCTCCTATGGAGAGATTTATGAATCTCGTAATAAATTATATTTCTTTTGACCTAGGAGATAGTTATTTCCATCATAAGACTGTAGCAGATTTAATCATATCGAAACTTCCTGTATCTATAAGTTTAGGATTATGGACTTTTATTATTATATACTCCATTTGCATACCACTTGGAATCAAGAAAGCAATATCACATGGTTCAAAATTTGATCTTGTTTCAAGTACTCTAATTTTGATTGGGTACTCAATTCCTGGTTTTGTGCTTGGCATAAGCCTCATAGTATTATTAGGAGGAGGGAGCTTTTATGATGTCTTTCCTACCAGAGGTATAGTCTCTGATAATTGGAATCAATTATCTTTTTTCGCAAAAATATTAGATTATCTATGGCATATGACGCTACCTATTATTTCTTCTGTTATTGGTAGTTTCGCAATTATGACTATGTTAACAAAAAATAGTTTCATAGAAGAAATAAATAAACAGTACGTCATGACTGCAAAGGCTAAAGGGTTATCAAATAATGAAGTTCTCTATAAACATATTTTTAAAAATGCTCTAATTCCGATACTAACCGGATTCCCTGCACAGTTTATCGCATCATTTTTCACTGGAAGCATCTTAATTGAAACAATATTCTCTTTGGATGGTATTGGTCTTTTATCTTATGAATCTATTCTTCATAGAGACTATCCAGTAGTTCTTGGAACGCTTTTTCTATTTACCCTGCTTGGCTTATTCGCAAAACTAATAACAGATATTTGCTACTTGTTTGTAGACCCAAGAATAAAATTTGACTCTGTTGATAGTGGAAAAAATTCATGAATATTCAATCCAACTTTTGGGATAAATTTTCGACTAATAAACGCAATAAGTATAGCTTGTTAATATTTATATTCTTTTTTGTCTTGAGTTTATTTGCAGAGATTTTAAGTAACGATAAACCTATAGTTCTTAGTATCGATGACAAGCTATATTTTCCGATTTTTGTTTCATATACTGATAAGCAATTTGGAGGGTTCTTTGATACTGAGGCTGACTATAAAGACGAATTTATTACATCAAGGTTAAAAGAAAAATCTAATTGGGCTATTTTTCCTTTAAACCCACATTCATATGACTCCATAAACATTAGTCAATCTGCCCCAAATCCTGCTAGACCCTCTGTTTATAATTATCTTGGCACAGATGATCGCGGCAGAGATGTTTTAGCAAGGTTAATTTATGGCTTTAGACTATCGGTTCTATTTGCATTTGCCCTAACAGCAATAGGTATCATTATTGGAATATTTTTTGGTGCTATTCAGGGTTATTTTGCTGGCAGGGTAGATTTATACATGCAAAGATTTATTGAGATCTGGAGTTCAATGCCAGAATTATATATTTTAATTATATTCTCATCCTTATTTGAGCCAAGTATTTCTTTGTTGATAATTCTCTTGTCATTATTTGGCTGGATGGGTTTATCGGATTATGTGAGAGCAGAATTTTTAAAAGGAAGAAATATGGAGTATGTTGTTGCAGCAAGAACACTAGGATTATCTAATACGAAAATTATATTAAAACATATATTACCGAATAGCATGGTTTCAGTAATCACGTTCCTACCCTTTAGGATAAGTGGCGCAATTCTTGTGCTTACATCTCTAGATTTTTTAGGTCTTGGCGTACCTCCTGATACGCCTAGTCTTGGTGAATTATTAGCTCAAGGCAAAGAGAACATAGAGGCATGGTGGCTTTCATTGACAACCTTCCTGGTCTTAGTTGGGACATTGTTATTATTAATATTTATTGGAGAGGGTATTCGTGAATCACTAGACTCAAGATCATCATGAAGATACTAGAAGTTAAAAATTTAACGGTGCTTAATAGACATACGAAAGAGGTGTTATTAGATAATATAAGTTTTAAATTGAACCAAGGTGAAATTCTTGGGATTGTAGGTGAATCAGGATCAGGTAAAACATTAACAGGATTATCAGTATTAGGGCTTCTTGATAAATCTGTATTTAATATTAAACATGGTTCGATCATATATAATAATATTGATATCCTAAAACTATCAGATACTGAACTTCAAAAAATTCGAACAAGATCTATATCAGTGGTGTTTCAAGAACCAATGCTTTCTTTAAATCCTGTACAAAAGATTTCTACACAACTTATTGAAGTAATTAAACTTCATATGAACCATAATGCTGATGAACAAATAAAAGTTGCTAGAGATATATTAGTCAAAACTGGCCTAAATGATACTCAGAAAATTTTAGATAGCTACCCCCATATGCTCTCGGGCGGGCAAAGGCAGCGAATAATGATTGCTATTGCATTAGTATGTAAACCAGAGATTTTGATAGCAGATGAACCTACTACTGCTCTTGATGTAACTTTGCAGCTTCAAATATTAGAGTTGTTAAAAAATGTTAGAACAGAAAATAATATGTCAATGTTATTAATATCACATGATCTAGATCTAATTAAGAATTATGCAGATAGAGTAATTATTTTAAAAAATGGAGTTTTACTAGAGGAGGGCTCATCTTTTGAAATATTTAATATGCCTAATCATGAGTACACGAGGCTGCTTATAGATAGCAGTCCTGAAAAACTGATTACTGAGAAAAAACAATCAGAGATGTTGCTTGATATTCAAAATCTAAATTGTAGGTTTCCTGTCAATAATGCTTTTTTTAAAAAAAATAAAAAGTATTTTACAGCATTAAGCGATATTAACTTTCATATTAATTCGGGTGAAACTATTGGATTGGTAGGTGAGTCTGGCTCGGGAAAGACTACTCTTGGTTTATCAATAATGCAGTTATTAGATTATTCTGGAAAAATATTTTTAAATAATGTCGATCTTTCATTGCTATCTCCAGAAAAATTAAGAGAATCAAGGAAAGATTATCAAATTGTTTTTCAGGACCCATACTCCTCCTTGTCGCCTCGGATGAATATACTTGAAATACTTTCAGAGGGTATTCTCTCATTTAATAATATTAGTGAGTCAAAAATATTCAAAAAATGTTCAGATCTCATGACGGAGGTTGGCTTAGAACCATCTATGCTGCGAAGGTATCCTCATCAATTCTCAGGGGGTCAAAGACAAAGAATTGCCATTGCTCGAGCTCTCTCGATGAAACCTAAACTTATAATATTCGATGAACCTACAAGCGCTTTAGATGTAATTGTTCAAAAAAATATATTAAATCTAATTGTAGATTTACAGCATAAATATGGTCTTAGTTATTGTTTTATCAGTCATGACTTAAAAGTTATCAGCGCGATATCTCATAGAATCTATGTAATAAAAGATTCAAAAATTATCGAAAGCAACATTAGTGATGAGTTGATATCAAATCCTAAGGACAATTATACGAAGAAATTAATACAATCCTCCTTTATTTCTTAGCAAGTAATTTATTAAGTATAGAAATATATACTTTGGTGACATCATCTAAAGCTGAACTTGTAGTATGTTCATTAATTTTATGGATTGACTCATTTATTAAACCAAATTCTATAACTTGATCGCATATTTTAGCCATAAATCTACCGTCTGATGTTCCTCCATCTGTAGATATTTCAGCAGTAACCCCAAGTTCTTCTTCTATTGCTAATGCACATGCATTAAGCAAATCTTTTTTCTCGGTCAAAAAGGGATCACCAGAATGAGACCAATTGACAGCATAATTAAGTCCACTTTGCTGCATAATTTTTTCAAACTTATTTTGTAATTCATCTTTTGTCGTCTCAGTGGAATATCTGAAATTAAAATCCATACTCAATTCACCTGGGATAATATTAGTTGCGCCTACACCACTATTAATATTTGATATTTGAAAAGATGTGGGTGGAAAATATTCATTTCCTTGATCATATTTTTCGGACACGAGTTTATCCAATGTAGATGAAAACGCATGTATTGGGTTTTCAGCATTTTGCGGATAAGCGATATGACCTTGGATGCCCTGAATTCTCAACGCTCCTGACAATGAACCCCTCCTACCATTTTTTATGGTATCTCCGATATTTTTTTTACATGATGGTTCACCGACTATACACATATCTATGTCATATTTCGAAAGATCACCAGACTCAACAAGTTTTTTGATACCATTCACCGCAGGACCTTCTTCATCACTTGTCAGTACTATCACTATACTGCCAATAATATTCTGGTTATGCTTCAAAAAATCCTCTATAGAGTGTAACATGCAAGCAATACCACCTTTCATGTCAGAGGTTCCTCTTCCATATAATTTGGAGTCTTTTTCTGTGAGCTTAAATGGGTCTGAATGCCATTTTTCAATATCACCAGTTGGAACTACATCAGTATGCCCTACGTAAGCTAGAACAGGTCTTTGAGAACCATATCGTGCAATTAGATTAGTTACATCCCCATATTTTTTGAATTCTATTTCAAAACCTAGGTCTTTTAAGAAATTTGATATATATTCTTGGCATTTATCATCAAATGGAGTCAAAGATTTACAGCTTATGAGTTTATCTAGAATATTTATTACATTATTATATTTCATTTTATTTATATTCCAGTCTCTTCATGTCTAATTGTTAGAACTTCATATCCATTATTAGTGACTAGTACGGTATGTTCCCATTGTGCTGACAACGAGTGATCTTGAGTAACAACAGTCCATCCATCATTTAATAGTTTTGTTTTATACTTTCCACTATTTATCATAGGCTCTATCGTGAATGTCATACCTTCTTGTAATCTAATACCTGTATTCTTAATACCATAATGTAATATCTGAGGAGATTCATGAAAATTTCTTCCAATGCCATGACCACAATAATCTCGAACTACGCTAAAGTTATTATTATGAGCATGCTCTTGTATCACTGCACCAATATCTCCAATATGTAGACCTGGCTTAACTATTTCAATTCCTTTGTACATGCATTCCTGTGTCACTTTACACAATCTCTCTGATAGTATTGAGGGTTCACCTACAAAATACATCTTACTTGTATCACCATGAAAACCCTCTTTAATAACAGTTACATCTATATTGATTATATCACCATTTTTTAATATTTTTGTCGAAGCTGGAATACCATGACAAACTTGATGGTTTACAGAAGTACATATAGATTTTGGAAAACCCCTATAATTTAAAGGGGCTGGGATCGCTTTTTGATTATTGACAATGAAGTCATGACATATTTGATCTAATTCCTCTGTAGAAACCCCTGGTTTTACGTAAGGCCCAATCATTGATAGAACATCTGAGGCTAACTTTCCAGCAACCCTCATTTTCGCAATATCTGATTCTGATTTAATATCAACCATAAAATTACCTATTTAGCACTTTTTAGGTCAAATTATCAGATTTTTATTGTTGAATCCATGTAAATATGATAAAAAACCCTATCAACAATATTTAATGTAAGTTGTATTGTTTTATTAACGATTTTAGGAGTATAACGGCTGGTGTCAAATATATCTATTAAAGAGATGATTAATGCAGGCGTACATTTTGGTCATCAATCTAAATATTGGAACCCAAAAATGCGTCCTTTCATTTATACCACTTTCAAAAAATTACATATCATCAATCTTGAGAAAAGTATCATGCATTTTAACAATGCTAAAAACTTTATTGAGAAAATCACAAAAAACAATTCCAAAATATTATTTGTTGGAACAAAAAGAGCTGCTAGAGACATAGTGTCTAAATATGCTACTGAAGCAAAAATGCCATATGTGAATATTAGATGGTTAGGCGGAATGTTAACTAATTTTGATACAGTTAAAAAATCAATACAAAAACTTGATAATTTAAACTCCCAGCTTAATACCGCTCTTATTGATGGCTTGACTAAAAAAGAGTCATTAGTAATAAAAAAACAAATAGCCAAACTTGAAAAAAATTTATCAGGAATTAAACACTTAGAAAAAACACCAGATGCATTATTCGTAATTGATACAAGATATGAAAAAATAGCTATTCAAGAGGCTAATAAATTAAACATACCTGTAATAGCAATAGTTGATAGTAATAATTCTTTTGAGGGAGTAGATTACATGATTCCAGGTAATGATGACTCGATGTCTTCCATTGAATTATTTGTAAAAGAAATTACTGAAATTATTGTTAATACAAAAAGTAAATTCGTTAAAGCTGTTCCATCAACACCACTAAAAGAAACAAAAAATAAATCGAACTCTTCGGTTACAAAAACAAAAAGTATTAAGAAAAAGCAAATAGTGGATACTGATGATACTTCAACAAAGCCTGATGAAGTTGGCGTTCCATCTAGAGCAACAGAAGACATAAAAGAGGATTAAATGGCATCAGAATTAGAGGATCTTAAAAAATTAAGAGACATAACAGGCGCAGGCATATTAGATTGTAAAAAATATCTCGTGAGAGCATCTAATAATCTTGATGACGCTGTTAAGTTAATGCGTTCCGAAGAGGGCATAAAAGCTGATAAGAAATCATCCCGTATAGCAGCTGAAGGTGTAGTATTCTATTATTCTACAGATGAAGTTGCATTATTATTAGAAATAAATTCTGAAACAGACTTCGTAGCAAAAAGTGATGACTTTATTAATTATGTTAAGCAGACAGCGAATATGATTTCTAAGTCTACGTTTGTCGATTATGATCAATTAATGTCATCAGACAATGAAACATTGAAGAATGATCTTGAGGAAATGAGAAAGAATTATGTCACGAAACTTGGTGAAAATATTCAAATTAGAAGGTTCAAACTATTTGATAAAAAAGCTAATTCAGTGATTGGTTATACTCATAACAATAAAATAGGTGCGTTGGTTGTACTGAAAAATCCCGATGAGCAGTTATCAAAAGATATATGTATGCAAATTGTTGCATCTAATCCTTTAGGTTTGGATGAATCATCAATAGACCCCAAGGTTTTGGCTAGTGAGAAAGAAGTTTATATGGCTGAATTAGAAAAAATTAATAAAAAAGATGATATTAAAAGAAATATTATGGAAGGAAAAGTTAAAAAATTTATCTCTGAGAATACTCTGCTAAATCAACCATTCATCAAGGATTCATCTCTAACTCTCAAAAAAATAATAAAAGATAATGAGATACTACATTATACGAGATATGAGTTAGGCGAAGGTATCGACAAAAAGAAAGAAGATTTCGCTGAAGAAGTCTATAATCAAATTAAATAAAATGTCAGCCCCAGTATATAAAAGGGTTCTTCTAAAGCTTAGTGGGGAAGCATTAGTAGGCGCTAAAGAGTATGGTATTGATGATTCTTTCATATCTGATCTAGCTAAACAGCTAGTAGAAATCCATAAAAAAAATGTTGAACTAATTATTGTGATTGGTGGTGGTAATTTTTTTAGAGGGTCTGATTTAGAAAAACTAGGTATACAACGAGTTACAGCTGATCATATGGGTATGCTTGCCACTGTAATTAATTCTCTAGCTTTACAAAGTTCCATAGAAAAACTTAACACTGAGTGCCGAGTAATGTCTTCGATTACAATTGATGCTGTATGCGAAAAATATATTAAAAGAAAAGCTGAAAGACATTTAGAGAAAAATAGAATAATTGTTTTAGCAGCTGGTACTGGTAATCCGTTTTTTACAACAGACTCTGCCGCAAGTTTAAGAGCTATTGAACTTGGGGCTGAAATTATGATGAAGGGTACCAAAGTAGACGGAATATTTAACAAAGACCCAGTTAAATTTAGTGATGCAAAATTATATAAAGAAATATCATATGATGAAATTATTAGCAAGAACCTTGCCGTAATGGATGCAACTGCAGTTGTTATGTGCCAAGAAAATAATATGCCATTAAAGGTGTTTAATATTCTTAAAAATGGTAACTTAAAAAATGTTATTTTAGATGATAAGATAGGGACTAAGATTATATAAATATGTTTGAAGAGATTAAAAAAGAAGCAAATCAAAGCATGGGTAAAGCAATAGAATCGCTCAATACCGCTTGCTCTAAAATTAGAGCTGGCAGACCAAATCCAAGTATGCTTGATCATATAGATGCAGATTATTTTGATACCAAGACACCCCTGAAGCAACTAGCTAACATAACAGTAACAGACGCTGCTACTATAAGCTTAAATGTATGGGACAAGTCAGCTATACAGGCAATTGAAAAAGCTATTATGACATCTGATTTGGGGTTATCACCTGTAATTAATGGTATGAATATACATATTAAAATACCTCCATTAACACAAGAAAGAAGAAATGATTTAATCAAAGTCTTGAAAAAAGAAGGTGAGAACACCAAGATCTCTTTAAGGAATATACGAAGAAATATAAATACATCAATAAGTAATTTAGAAAAAGATAAAAAAATATCCAAAGATTTTGAACGTGATTACATGATAGAAATTCAAGAACTAACAGATAAATATATTAAAATATCAGAAGAAACTATTGTTAAAAAGATAGCAGAAATCAGCGAAGTATAAAAATGTCTTCAAGCAAAATATCCCATATATCTATAATTATGGACGGCAATGGAAGATGGGCTAAGAAAACTGGAATGCCTAGAGCATTTGGCCATCGAGAAGGAATAAAATCTATCAACAAAATAGTATCAGCATGCTCTGTGAGGCAAATTGAAGAGTTGACATTATTTGCTTTCAGTAGTGAAAATTGGAAAAGACCAAATCATGAAGTAAAATTTTTATTATCTCTTTTTGAAGAATCTATTCAAAAATATGTTGATGATCTACATAATAATAACGTGAAAGTCAATTTTATAGGTGATATGAGTAAATTTAACAATCGTCTTTTAAAAAATATTAACGATGCTGAAAAGCTTACTAAAGATAATACAAATTTAAAATTAAATTTTGCAATAAATTATGGAGGTAAATGGGATATTATTAATTCGTTCAATAAAATGTTGAAATCTAATCATGAATCTATACAAGAAAAGAACGTTAAAGAAAAGGATATCGAGGAATTTTTAGCCTTGAATGGATCATCGCCAGATTTATTGATTAGAACAGCTGGGCACTATAGATTGAGTAACTTTATGTTATGGCAGCATGCATACAGTGAGATCTATTTTACTGATTGTTTATGGCCAGATTTTGATGAACAAGAGCTTGATTTGGCAATTAAATACTACTTAAAAACAACACGAAAGTTTGGATCTTTGGTGGATATAAATCCATCTGTAAAAGAAGATGCTTAGCAGGATATTTACAGGTCTTTCTCTTGGTTTATTCTTTATATTATTACTGATATTCACACCATTTTTTTATATTAGTATTATTTTTTCTTTAATATCACTCTATGGTTTTTATGAGTGGCTTAATGTCTCTAAAGAACCAATAGCCAGAAATATTTTTTTAATGGCCTTTTTAATGATTCTTTTATTATTTTATCATACACACTCCACTGTAATTATTTTTGCATATCTTTCTCTATTTATATGGATTTTGCTACTTATAGATATGTATTTTGAATCCCCATTTTATAAGAAGTTATTATCTCATGCTCCCTCATTGATAGGTCTATATATGATTATATCAGCATGGTTCATGATCATATCCATTGGGAGCACTTCATCAGTAGCTGTTGGCGAAAAAAATACATATTTAATGTTTTCTCTCTTCAATCCTGATATAAAAATTTATCTTATTTCTTTATTGGCACTTGTATCATTAACTGATATCTCAGGATACTTTATTGGTAAAAATTTTGGTGAGAAAAAATTATGCAAGAATATAAGTCCAAATAAAACCATAGCTGGTCTTTTTGGATCCATTTTAATACCAGTATTATGTTTCATACTAATATGTAATTATATGCTGGCAATACCTCTTATGATCTCTGATTTATTATTTATTTTATTATTCTGTATATTTTGCACTATCGGAGACTTATTTATCAGTACTTTCAAAAGATTCTATCATGTTAAAGATACTGGAGATATTTTACCTGGACATGGAGGTATTCTAGATCGATTAGATAGTTACCTGCCAACAATATCAATTTTTCAAATTTGGTTATTTTTATGATTACGATTTTAGGATCAACTGGAACAATCGGTATAAATGCATTATCTGTGATCTCGAAGATAAAAAAAAGTTATCCTATATTTGCTCTAACTGCTAATAAAAATATTAAATTGTTATTTATGCAAATTAAAAAATACAGGCCAACCTATGCTGTCATAGGTGATCAGCTTAATGCAGTTAAATTAAGAAAATTATGCAAGACACATAATATAAATACTAAAATACTTTTTGGCACATCAGGGCTTATATATGTCACAGAACACCCTAGGGTTAAAAATGTTTTGTCAGCAATTGTTGGAGCAGCTGCATTAGAACCCACAATCAATGCCATCAAAAATAGCAAGAATATACTTTTGGCTAATAAAGAGTCACTGATCATGTCAGGGTCATTAATGATAAAATTAGCACGTAAGAGTGGGTCACTTATAATTCCAGTTGATAGCGAGCATAATGCTATTTTACAAATAATGAGTACTTATGGCCTTGAATATAATAATTCAACATTAAATCATAAAATTAATCATGTTACATTAACTGCTTCCGGTGGGCCTTTTTTAAACTTTACGAAGAAACAGCTATTAAAAGTCACACCTAATGAAGCTGTTAAGCACCCGAAATGGAAGATGGGCAAAAAGATTTCTATAGACTCAGCAACAATGATGAACAAGGGACTTGAGATCATAGAAGCATCAATTTTGTTTAATCTTGACCCGAAACAGATTAAAGTCCTGATTCATCCTGAAAGCATAGTTCATGCATTAGTGGCATTTACTGATGGCTCAGTGATATCCCACATGAGCCAACATGATATGAGAGTTGCAATAAGTTATGCTATCTCTTATCCAGATAGACATAAAATTGATTTAAAAGAATTAAAAAATATCGAGTTTAAATCGTTATCTTTTCAAAAAGTTAAAAAAAATCAATTTAAATGTCTAGATTTATGTATAAAAGCACTGAAATTAGGGCATAATGCACCTACAGTATTAAATGCTGCGAATGAGATAGCAGTTGCAAATTTTATTGAAAATAAGATTAATTTTGTAGATATACCGGTTATAATTGACTATGCATTAAAAAACATGCAACTAGTAAAAAATAGTTCGCTGAAATCAATTTTAGCTTGCGATCAGCAAACAAGAAAGCAAGTTTCGGATTACATAAAGAATAAATGGAAATAATACAAAGTATAATTGGTTTTTTTATCGCAATAGGTATCTTGGTTACCTTTCATGAGTTTGGTCACTTCTACATAGCAAGATTATTCAATGTTAAAGTTTTAAATTTCAGCATCGGTTTTGGAAGGAAGATTTATAAAAGAAAATCCTCTATTGATGGGACAGAATATTCTATAGGTTTAATCCCGCTTGGTGGATATGTTAAAATGTTGGAGTCTAGGGAATCAGAAAGTTCGATGGATGTAGGGTTGCTTAATCAATGTTTCGATAAACAGTCTGTGTATAAAAAGTTTTTAATTGTTGCTGCAGGCCCGGTTTTTAATTTGATACTAGCTGTAGTTTTCTTTGCGTTTGTTCATTTCGCTGGAATAACTGGGATGAAGCCTTACATTACATCTATTGATGGTCATGCAATGAAAAGTATCTCAGATATGAATAAATTTGAAATTATACAAGTTAATGGAAAAAATACAAAAAGATGGCAAGACGTTAGAGTAGAGATTCTTAATGCTGTTGTAAATTCTAAAGAGTTAAAACTTCATGTTAAATCTAATTCTAATGATATTGAAGTTATTAATTTGAGTTATGATGAAAATATACTCCAATTTGATGGAGATATTATTTCTAATATAGGATTAAATATCAAAACTCCTGAGCTCCCCGCAATAATCGGATCTATTGAGGATGATTCACCTGCATCTTTGTCAGGTCTTCAGAAAGGGGATGAAATTGTTTCAGTAAATAATATGGAGGTTACAAATTGGGAAAACTTTTCATTATATATGAAAGATAATCCTAACAAGATTCTTCAGCTAATTGTTCAAAGAGATGAAGTTGAGGTTGATTTAGTTTTAGTGCCTACGTCACGCAATATAAATGAAAAAATTATAGGTTATGCTGGAGTTTCACCTGATACATATTCTCTCAATGATTATCGTATTTTAGTTAAGTATCCATTCTTCGAATCTATATCTAAGTCATTTATTTTAACCTATGACTTTACAGTATTAACCTTTAAGATGATCTTTGAGCTTTTTACTGGTCAAGCAAACACCAATAATATAAGTGGTCCGTTGAGTATAGCTGAGTTTTCTGGTAAATCTTTATCAATGGGTGTGGTCTACTTTGCTTATCTACTTGCAATATTAAGCATTAGCCTTGGGGTTTTAAATTTGTTGCCTATACCAGTGCTCGATGGAGGACATCTAGTGTATTACATTATTGAGATGATCACTGGTCAGCCTGTTTCAGAAAAAATACAGCTTGTAGCTCAACAATTTGGATTAATAATTCTTCTGGGGATAATGTTATTAGCTTTTTATAATGATTATATGAGGCTCATAAGTTAATGGTTAAGAATATTATATTGACACTGCTATTAACTCCTTTTTTACTATCTAATTATGTATTAGCTGAAGAAGAAAACCCTGATCAGCAGCTTTCTATCTCAAAAATAATCATTCAGGGCAATAAACGTGTTTCTGATGACACGATTCTTTCCTATGCTAATATCTCTAAAGGAGATAAAATTACATCTGCATTGATTCAAAATGTGATTAAAAGACTCTATGAAACCAAATATTTCGATGACATTTCTGTTACTCAAAAATTTAATGATTTAATAATCTCTGTTTTAGAAAAACCTATTGTTTCTAATATTATTGTTACTGATAACAACATAATTGAAGATGAGGATATCCTAACAGCATTAGAAGATGTAGGAATATCAAGAACTCAACCATACGATAAGAACATATTTGATAAGATTGAGCAAGAGTTAGTAAGACTATACTTTGATAGAGGAAGATACAATGCTTCTATCAAAACAAAAATCAATCAACTAGAGAGGAATCGAGTAAGTTTAGAGTTAATAATAAAAGAAGGCGAAGCCTCTACGATTAAAGAAATAAATATTATTGGTAATAAAGCATATGATAATGAAAAAATTCTAGGCATTATGGATTTGGGCACAAAATATTTTTTTGAGTTTTGGTCTTCAAAGGATACATATTCAAGTTCAATATTACGATCTGATATTTCCAAAATTGAAAATTATTACTTTGATCGAGGATATGTAAGGTTTCGAGTTATATCAAACCAAGTAAATTTATCTAACAATAATAAAGATATTATTATTACTATAAATATAGATGAAGGCGATAAGTATGAATTTGGTGATCTAAAGTTATTTGGTAATAGTGTGCTTTCTAAAATAGATGTGATTAATAATGTATCTTCTATAATCTTACCAAAGCAAACCTTTTCGAGAGGTAAGTTAAAACAATCTGAAGATATTATTTCTTATATGTTAGGTAATGCAGGTTTCGCTTTTCCAGAAGTTCGGGCAATACCTATTGTAGATGACGCGACAAAGATAGTTGATGTGGAATTCAGAATTACTCCTGGACAAAAAAGTATGGTTAGAAGAATTAATATAGTAGGTAATGATAATACAAATGATGAGGTTTATAGAAGAGAGTTACGTCAGTTTGAATCTTCGCTGCATGATAATGCTAAAATAGAGAGATCAAAAATTAGATTACAAAGATTGAAATTTGTTGAAAATGTTAATGTTGAAAAAACAAGAGTATCTAATTCAAGTGATCTTGTTGATATCACGTTCAAAATTAAAGAGAGAAAGGCTGGAGAATTTAAAGTAAGTGCTGGTTGGTCTGATACTGATGGAGCTATTTTTGATATTGACCTCCAGCAAGATAACTTTCTTGGTATTGGAAAAAATGTTGGATTAAAAGCCTCTAAAAGTACAGTTAATACATCATTGCGTTTTTTATTAACTGACCCGTTTTATACTTCTGATGGTGTCAGTAGAACAGTAAATGCAGTAATAAGCCAAACAGATGTTAGCGGAACATCAACTTCATCATATCTTTCTGATGTTTTAGGTGGAGGAGTACTTTATAATATGCCGGTATCTGAAACCTCAACATTTGGTATTGGTTATGATTTGACTTATACAGATTTCACAACAACAGCTTTTTCTCCAATTATAGTTACTCATCATATTGCAGATCATGGGAATACTGCATTTGGTTTGTCTCTAAAGGGGAGTTATATTTCAGATACTAGAAATAGGACGATTTTTGCTGAAACTGGAATGTTAAATTCTATAACAACAGAACTCTTTTTAGGAATAGAAGGGGCATCCCACGCGTCAATGATGTACAAAACAGAAACTAACAAGGGGTATATATTGAAAACATTTGGATTTGATTGGCCAACTGTACTGCAGGCTAAAACAGTTTTAGGATTGGGTGTGGGACTTGGATCGGCTACATCGTTACCTTTTTATAATAAATTTTTTGCTGGCGGCAATTCAACTGTTCGAGGTTTTAAAGGTTCTAGCTTAGGGCCATTAACTTATAATGCAGGGAGAGGGCAAGATACATGTGCCGCGAGAGCCGTGCCAGGTACTTTTATTGAGTGTGATGCTGTAGGAGGAGACTTTTTGACTGCTGCACAATTTAATTGGATATTCTCCCCACCAGCTTTTTTAGGGGAAGATACGAGATCGTTAAGATCTACATTATTTGTTGATGTTGGAAACGTATTTGAGAAAATTAATAACTTCGATTACAATGAGCTAAGAGCAAGTATCGGGATAGAGTTTAATGTCCTTACGCCAATTGGTGGTGTAACCGTAGGTTTTGTTGATACATTAAAATCTGAAGAAGGCGATGATACTCAAGAAGTAGTATTTCAATTAGGAGGAAATTTTTAAAGATGTTTAATAATAAATATACATATCTAGGATTGATTTTTTTAATGTCTTCATTTTTATCTAATCCAGTATCAGCTGAACTTAAAATGGGAATTGTGAACTTAGATAATCTGTTTAAACAAATTCCTATTTACCGTGAATCTCAAGAAAAAGTTAAAAAACAATTTGACCCAAGGGCTAGAAACTTAAAAACTCTTGAACAAGAATGGAGTAACTTAAATGATGATTATCTTAAGAATGAAGCAGTAATGTCAGAAAAAGAAAAAAGTGCGCTTGTTAAAAAGATACAGAATATTGAAAATAAATTTAGAACTGGTCAAGAAAAAATACAAGCAGATCTTCAAAAGGTTCAACAAGAAGAATTGTCTAAAATTAGACTTATAGTTGAGACTGCAATAAATGAATATGCTGAAGAGAATGATTTTGATATCATAATCAGAGCTGATGGAACAACATTGTATGCAAAAAAATATATAAATATCACCCAAGAGATTATCTCTAAACTTCAATAATGAAGCTTAAAAAAAAATATTCTTTACAAGAAATATCTAAAACTTATAAATGCGTTGTGATAGGAGACTTATCTATTGAGATTGATTCAGTTTGCAGCTTAACTAATAGTAAGAAGAAATCATTATCATATATTTCTGATGATAAACATATATCTTCGATTGATTATTCTAATTTAGACTGTTTAATTACTAATAAAGAGATCAGCTCTTTGATTGATGAAAAAAGTTTATCTTTGATTATCCATGATAATCCTTTGTTAGTATTTTCAAAATTAATAAATGATTCTCTCGATCTTTCTAAAAGTTCTTTATTTTTAACTGAACCTAAAGTTGGCTTATTTCCTGATAGTACTTTAATAGGTAATAATGTATCCATTGGAAGCAATGTTACCATTGGAGAAAACTGTATCATATATCCTAATAGCACGTTGAATGATGGAACAGTCATAGGAAATAATGTAGTAGTCCATCCTGGAGCAGTAATTGGTTCAGACGGCTTTGGATTAGTTCAAGAAAAAGGTAAATGGATAAAAGTCCCGCACATAGGTAATGTGGTTATTAATGATGATGTTGAAATTGGTGCTAATACAACAATTGATAGAGGCACTCTGGATAGCACAGTGATATCAAATAATGTAAAAATTGATAATCTTGTACATATTGCTCATAATGTATTCATTGGGGAAAATACAGCTATCGCGGCTTGTGTAGGCATTGCTGGAAGTACATCAATAGGTAAAAATTGTACTATTGGTGGTGGTTCAGGAATAAATGGACATATTACTATTGTAGACAATGTTCATATTCATGGAATGACTATGGTTACTAAATCAATTAATAAAGAGGGGATGTATGCTTCCGGAACAACAGTTGAACCAGTCGCTACTTGGAGAAAAAATCAAGCTAGATTTAAAGAATTAGATCAGCTAGCAAAAGCTATAAAAAAAATAACATAAAATGGAGCGTACATGAGCAATAAAGATATACAAAACTATTTACCACATAGATACCCATTTCTCTTAATTGATAAGATTATCGATTTCAAAAAGCATGATTATTTAATTGCTCAAAAAAATGTTAGTAATAATGAACCGTTTTTTCAAGGTCATTTTCCAGGATATCCAGTCTTTCCTGGTGTTCTAATTCTAGAGGCTATGGCGCAAGCTACGGCATTACTGGATTTTAAAAGTAATGAAAGACCAAAAGATAATCTATTATATTATTTTGTCGGTATAGACAAAGCGAGATTTAAAAAACCTGTAGTTCCAGGAGATATTTTAATTATAGATGTAAAACTTAATCAGAGTAAAAGAGATGTTCATAAGTTTACCGCCTCCAGTAAAGTTGATGAAAAAATTGTTTGCTCAGCAGAGTTAATTGGCGCTGTTAGAGAGAAAGAATGATTCATCCTACAGCTATTATATCCAAATCAGCTAAAATAGATTCATCTGTAGAAATTGGGCCTTATTCTGTAATTCATGATAATGTCAAGATTGATAGCAATACTGTGGTCGAGTCTCATGTAGTAATTAAAAACTATACAACTATTGGAAAAAACAATCATATTTATCAGTTCGCCTCAATAGGTGAGGATCCACAGGATCTCAAGTATAAAGGGGAGGATTCTAAATTAATTATAGGAGATAATAATATCTTTAGAGAATATTCTACAGTTAATCGCGGTACAGTAACGGGTATTAATAAAACTATTATTGGTTCGAACAATTTATTCATGGCCTATACACATGTAGCGCATGATTGTGTCATCAAAGACGACTGTATACTATCTAATGCCGCGTCTTTAGCTGGACATGTAACGCTGGGCAAAAGTGTTTCATTAGGAGGATTTACATTGGTACATCAGTTTTGTGATATTGGTGACTATGCATTCAGCGGATTAGGAACAGTTATCTCTAGAGACGTCACGCCATTCACATTAGTTGCTGGTAATCATGCTCAAGCATATAAAATTAATTCGGCAGGATTAAAAAGAAAAGGATTCTCAGACGAAGTAATAAGATCATTAGAAAAAACATTTAAGTTGTTTGTTAAATCTAAATCAAATAGATCGCAAGTTAATGAGTCTTTTAAAAAATTAGACATTGACTGTCAAGAAGTTAAATATTTTATTGATTTTGTAAATAGTAGTGAAAGAGGTATAACTAGATAACTATCCAATCATTTCTTCTGCTAGATTAGCTAGATTTTTGGCAGCACCTGGTTGCAAGTTATTTCGTATTTCATTATATCCAGATATTATTTCATTCCTATACTTAGTATCTTTATCTATTTTTTGTAATTCAACCATAACTTGTACCTCATCGTTATAATCAGGTTGAATAAACTCTTGTACAATCGGTTTTGAACCGAGATCTTCTCCCAGGATTAAATTTACCAAGCCTATATATTTTACTTTAACCATACTTTTCATAATAATATAGGTTATAAAAGCGAGCTTATACATTATAACCATCGGAATATTCAATAGAGCTAACTCTAGAGTAATGGTGCCTGATGCTGTAATTGCTCTTTTGCACTTTGTTATTTCTTCAATATTCTTACCATCAGCAAGAGTTTTTTCCCAACCTTTCGGCAGTAGACTAAGAATCTTCTTTTTCGCTGTACAATTTGAATAAAATATTTTAATATTTTTATCCATTATATTTTCATCTTTAGATAGTTTTATACAATTCAACATTACGTGCAGGTTGTTTTTGATCTCTGAATCTCTGCTGCCAGGAAATATTCCTATATCAATACTTTTATCATTATAATTATTAAAGTTAACTTTAAATTTAGGATTATCTGCAAGAGGATGCCCTACATATGTAACATTATCCGTATACTTTTTAAAAAGCTTTTCTTCAAATGGGAATATAACAGCTAAGTGGTCAACTGCTTTTATAATTTTTTCAATACGCTTTTCTCTCCATGCCCATACCTGAGGCGCTATATAAAACAAAACTTTTATGCCTTTAGATTTTGCATAATTAGCTATTTTAAGATTAAATTCTACATAATCTACTAAGATTATTAAATCAGGCTTCGTATCATCAATATGTCTATAAGCAATATTCAGTGCTTTTAGAATTTTATTATATTTTGATATTACTTCAATTATCCCTACAACTGATATTTCTTCGGAATTAAATATTACCTCAGCACTGGTCTTCTTTATTTCAGTTTGACCAATTGCCGAGAACTTGATATTTGAATTAAGTAACTCATGCGCAGTTATGTATTTAGCAGCATGTTGATCGCCAGATGATTCTCCTGCAATTATAAATATTTTTTTTTGCCTTATCATTTGTATTTATTAATCACTTCTACTATTTTATTGAAACTATTTTTATCCAACTCTGGGTAGATTGGGATAGAAATACACTCTTTTGTAATTTTATTAACATTGGAAAGATTGCACTTATAATTAAAGTCTTTAAATGCTTTTTGCTTATATATTGGTATAGGATAATATATTCCATATGGGACACTATGCTTCTCCAAATGAGCTATAAACCTCGTTCTTTTTTTAACCCTCAAGGTAAATTGGTTGTAAACATGATAACTATTTTCTGCCTGATAAGGAACTTTAACGTTTTTATTATTAATAAGCTTTTTATAATTCTCTGCTATTTTTATTCGTGAGTCATTTAGTTTGTCAATTATTTTAAGTTTTGTAACTAATATAGAAGCTTGAATTTCATCTAGTCTTGAATTATAACCAACGTATTCATGAATATTTCTTATTAGCCCGCCATGATTCCTTAGTTTTTTAAGCATCTTAGATTTCCCAAGGTTATTTGTTACAATCATACCTCCGTCTCCAGCACAACCTAAGTTTTTTGTCGGAAAAAAGCTGTAGCATCCAAAGTCACCAAATGTCCCAGTATATTTACCATTATATTTAGCCCCAAAAGACTGTGCACAATCTTCGATCAATGCAATTTTATTTTTTTTACATATATTTCTGATTTTAGTTATTTCACACGATTGTCCATATAAATGAACCGGCATTATAGCTTTGGTTTTCTTGCTAATGAGTCTTTCTATTAATTTATAATTAATATTAAATGTGTGAGGATTAATGTCAGCAAATATTGGCTTAGCCCCTACCAAAGCTATCACTTCAGCTGTGGCAAAATAAGTAAAAGGTGTCGTGATAACCTCGTCACCTTTTTTAATACCAAGTGCTCTTAAAGAGAGTAGAAGCGCATCTGTTCCAGAGTTACATGATATTGCATACTTGGCGCCTACATGTTTTGCAAAATTCTCCTCTAATAACTTTACATTATTCCCAAGAATGTACTGACCTGAGCTCAAGATATTTGTCACATTTTTATTGATTTCTTTAGCAATAGTTTTATATTGTTCTTTTAAATCAAATATTTTAATTTTAGTCATAATAATTTTGAAATCGTAGTAGCTGTTTTAACAGCATTTAACCCCTGTTCTCCATCAACTAAGGGTTTATCTTTGCCAATACATGACAGTATGAAGTTATTAATTTCGTCTTTCAAGGAATCTGCTTTTTCATATGTATACTCTTTATAATTGAATAAGCCATTTTTTGACTTGAGAGTCTTATTATATCTTTTTATGCTGGAATTCATAAAATCTACAGAATAGTATTTATCTCTCTGAAATATTCTGACTTTCCTCTCATTTTTCTGACTAATTCTGCTTGCTGTTAGGTTAGCAACCGCACCGCCTACGAACTCAATTCTAACATTAGCAATATCCGTACTGTTAGTTATTATTTTTTTACCAAAAGCAGAGATCTTTTTTATCTTATCCTTTATTAAACTGGTCACTATATCAATATCATGTATCATCAGGTCAAATATTACATTCACATCTGTCGATCTTGGGTTAAACTTAGCTAATCTATGCACTTCGATAAAAACTGGGTTTTTAACATCTTGATTAAGCTTTTTCATCACAGGGTTGAACCTCTCGAGATGTCCTGCTTGAAGTATAACTCTGTTCTTTTTAGCAAGTAATAGTAATTTCTCAGCCTGCGAAACTGTCTGAGTCATAGGCTTCTCAATAAGCACATGTTTCTTATTAGATAAAAAATATTTAGCTATTTCATAATGAGAGGCTGTAGGAGTTACTATCGAAACCGCATCAATATCATTCAGTATCTCTTTATAATCATTAGTTATTGCTATATTCTCAATAATACTGAGGTTCTTGTTTTTGAGGTTATTATCTACAATCCATTTAGTTGTGCAATTTTTGTGAGATAGAAACTTTTCTAGATGAAATTTACCTAGATAGCCAACACCAATAACGGCAATATTAATTTTATTTCTTTTCATATGGAGTATTGATTTATATTTTTTGTTATATTTATAATATCTCAATTATATATAGTGAACTAGTTATGACAAGTCAAATTTTTGCTGGTGTTGATGAAGTTGGCAGAGGATGTTTGGCTGGACCTGTGGTGTCTGTTGCTATTATTTTAGATAGAACAGTTGACAAAACACTAATGGCAGACTCTAAGAAGCTTACTCCAAAACAAAGAACTGAGCTTTCAAGATATATACTTAAACATACAAGGTCAATAGGTATAGGGGCGTGTGACAATCATGTGATTGATAGAATAAATATACACAATGCAACGTTGCTCTCAATGAAACAGGCTATTATTAATTTAAATTTACTCCCAGACTTAGCATTTATTGATGGTAAATTCGCACCAGATATAGATATAAATTGTGAATGTATAGTTAGAGGCGATGAATTAAAACCCGAAATCTCAGCTGCATCAATTATGGCAAAAGTTATAAGAGATAATGAAATGATAGTTTTAGATAAAATACTTCCAGTTTATGGCTTTAAAAAACATAAAGGATATGGAACTATTGAACATAAGACAGCAATTGCTAATTTTGGGCCATCAATTTATCATAGATTTAGCTTTGCGCCGTTGAGTAAATAAATGAAAAAAATATACACACAATTACATCTTCATTCATCATATTCACTAAGTGATAGTACAATTAATATTGATAGATTAATTAAGGCGGCAAAAAAAAACAAACTCAAGTCATTAGCTATCACTGACAGACTCAATATGTTTGCAGCCATTAAGTTTTATCAGAAATGTATTGATAATAAAATTAAACCTATTATTGGATGTGAAATACCACTAAAAAGCAGTGTCTCAAATAAGTTAGAGGGAACGATTATTGCTTTGTGTCAAAATTACTCAGGTTATAAAAACTTGATAAAACTACTCTCTGAAATACATGTAGGAAAAAAAGCAAATGAAAATCCTGCTGTCATAAAAACTCAATTAGAAAAGTATAATCAAGGAATAATAATCCTAACAGGAGGAAGAAAGGGGTTCTTGGGAGAAAACTTATTAGTTGATAATTTGCAAGATAAACATTTCCTTTTACAATCATTAAAAGATATTTTTCCTGATAGACTATATCTTCAAATTGATCGTATAAATGCAAATAATGAGGAGATATATAATAATAAAATCATAAATCTTGCTGAAGATTTAAACCTTCCGCTTGTTGCCACAAATAATGTTTTATTTTTGGAAAAGCAGGATTTTGATGCCCATGAAGTTAGAGTATGTATTAATAAAAAGATCAAAATTGATGACAGGACTAATCAAACTGAATTTACAGATAATCAATTCTTTAAATCAGAAAAAGAAATGATATCTATTTTTGAAGATCTTCCTGATGCGATACAAAATATTTCAGAAATTATTAAAAGATGTAATATTCATATATCTTCTGATACCTATCATCTGCCAAAGTTTAACACACCTGATAACAGTGACATTGACGTCTATTTTGATCAGAAAGTAAGATTAGGTCTTGATAGCATTATTCAAAAAAATAATATTAAAGAAACAGATATATATCTCCAACGATTAAAGCTTGAGACCGATGTAATAAGAAAGATGGGTTTTGTTAGTTATTTTCTAATTGTACATGAGTTTATTGATTGGGCAAAAAAACAATTAATACCTGTGGGCCCAGGAAGAGGATCAGGCGCCGGCTCTTTAGTAGCTTATGCCCTTGACATAACCTCTATAGACCCTATTAAGCATAATCTCTTATTTGAGAGGTTTTTAAACCCTGAACGTATATCTATGCCTGATTTTGATATTGATTTTTGTATGATCAATAGACAAAAAATAATTGATCATATAACGGAGTTATATGGAGAAAATAAAGTATCGCAGATTATCACATATGGATCACTAGCAGCTAGAGCTGTTATTAGAGACGTTGGAAGAGTTTTGGGAATGGGTTATACATTCGTTGATAAAATTGCAAAGATGATACCTTTTAGTGTAGGTATAACCATTGATGATGCGCTTAAACAAAACAAAGAACTTAAAAAAGAATATGACTCAAATGATGAAATTAAGAATTTAATTAATACATCAAAGAAATTAGAGGGACTCCCTAGAAATGTTGGAAAACATGCAGCTGGTATTGTGGTTGCACCTAATCAAATCGATGACTTTATACCTTTATATAGAGTTGAAGAAAGCGATGAAATAGTTACTCAATACGATAAAGATGATATCGAAAAGCTAGGGTTAGTTAAATTTGATATTTTAGGCTTACGAACGCTAAGTATTATAGATAGAGCTATTAGAACTATTAAGAGTCAACATGGTGATATAGAGATGTGTCATGAAGACATAACAACTCCTGACAAGAAAGTTTTCGAGTTACTTCAAAATAAGCTTACAACTGGTGTTTTTCAATTAGAATCATCAGGCATGAAAAGGTACATGGAAAGATTAAAGCCTGATTGTTTTGATGATATTGTCGCATTGGTAGCTTTATATAGACCAGGACCGCTTGGAACTAATATGGTTGATGATTTTATTAGCAACAAACATGGGAAAAAAATTGATTATGAACATCCACTATTAGAACCTATATTATCTGAAACATATGGCTTGATATTATATCAGGAGCAAGTTATGGAAATATCTCGATCTCTTGGGGGGTATTCACTAGGAGAAGCTGATTTATTAAGAAGAGCCATGGGTAAGAAGAAAAAAGATGAAATGGAACAGCATAGAAAGCAATTTATTGAGGGAGCTAAAAATAAAAATATATCTGTAAATATAGCTAATTCAATTTTTTCTAAAATGGAAAAGTTTGCTGGTTATGGGTTTAATAAATCTCATTCAGTTGCTTATGCTTTTATTTCATACCAAACTGCTTTTTTAAAGACATACTATACTTCTGAATTTCTGTCAGCAGCTTTATCATCAGATATGGATAACACTGACAAGGTTATTTCATTGGTTGATGCTAGCATAGAAATGGGCCTCTCAATTATGCAGCCAAACATCAATACATCTGACTTTAATTTTTTATCACTTAATAATGAATCAATATTATTTGGTCTTGGAGCAATTAAGGGGGTTGGTTACAATGCTGTGATTCATATAATAAATGAGCGTGAAAAAAATGGATATTTCAAAAATATATTTGATTTTTGTGAGAGAGTTTCATTAACTGCAATTAATATAGGCACTCTAGATTCTTTAATATATTCTGGTTCTTTTGATTGTTTTGGCGAAAGCAGATTATCTCTTAAAAACAATTTAGATAATGCTATTAAATATGGTCAGCAAAAACAACACACAAAGAATATGGGGCAACATGAGTTATTCGAAAATAAATCAGAATCATTTTCTGCTAAAGAGATAAATGAACATATACAAGTTAAGAAAGAAACCATTGGAGATAGATTAAAATCATTCAATTTAGAAAAAAAAGTTCTAGGTTTTTATCTCACTGGACATCCTGTTAATGAATATCATGATGAAATTGAGTCAATGTCTATTAAAAATATTAATTCATATTTCAAAAGACTTTACAAAAAATCTAATGATGATTTTAGTGAAGCTGCAACAGTTTGTGGTGTAATAATAAACAGCCGTATACAAAGAATGGGACAAGATAGATTTATAAATATTCTAACTATTGATGACTCTTCACATCGATTAGAAATTATTGTATATCCTGATATTTATGAAAAATATCAGAGTTTAATAAAAGAAAATGAAATCCTGTTTATTTCTGGAGTTATTTCAATGGATGAATATAATGGAGATTTGAGCATGAAAGCAAATAAGATAATTGACCTAGATTCTGCTAGACAACAATATTCAAAAGAAGTTGAAATATTTTTATCCTCAGAATTTATCAATGACGAGACACTGGCTGAAGTAGTTAGTCTCCTTGAGCCTCATAAAAATGGCAAATGCCCTTTGACTATCAAATGTCTGAGTCAAAAGCATATTGTCCCACTTAATTTAGATCAGGAATGGTTTGTTAACCCCTCGTCAATGCTAATAAATAACTTATCAGATCTACTTGGAAAGGAAAATATTATCGTTAAATACCAGTAGTTATGCTATATTGATTCTCATAAAATATTATAAAAATGAAAGAATATAATCCTAATTATTTAGATTTTGAACAACCACTGCTTGAAATTGAAGCTAAAATTAAGCAATTAAAAAATGATCCTGAGAGAACAGCTAAAAGTGAGGCCGCGGTCAACAAACTTGAGAAAGATTATATTGATCAGACAAAAAAAATATTTGGTAGTTTGTCTGACTGGCAGATATCTCAGTTAGCTAGACATCCATTGAGACCATATACACTAGATTATATCCCTAGTTTATTCACATCTTTTGAGGAACTTCATGGAGATAGAATGTTTGGAGACGACCCTGCCATAATATCTGGTATAGCAAAAATTGATGACTTTGATTTTATGTTCATTGGCCATCAAAAAGGCCGAGATGCTAAAGAAAAGGTAAAGAGAAACTTTGGCATGCCAAAACCTGAAGGTTATAGAAAAGCACTAAGGATCATGAAACTTGCTGAAAAATTTAATTTACCTATTATCACATTTATTGATACACCGGGTGCCTATCCTGGTATAGATGCTGAGTCTAGAAATCAAAGTCAGGCTATTGCTGAGAATCTTTATGTAATGTCTAACCTTAAAGTCCCAATAATATCAGTGATTATCGGGGAAGGAGGATCTGGCGGTGCGCTAGCGATAGGTGTATGTGATAAACTTGGGATGTTACAAAATAGTATTTATTCTGTCATAAGCCCTGAAGGTTGTGCATCAATACTTTGGAAAGATGCAAAAAAAGCAGAATTGGCTGCAGACGCGCTTTGTATAACAGCGTCCAAATTATTAGAGTTTAAACTTATAGACACTATTATTCCTGAGCCATCTGGTGGTGCTCATAGAGATTATGGTGCAATGACCTCATCATTAAAAATGAACCTGCTTTCTATGTTAGCTGACTTAGCGAGTATGGATATTGAAGAATTGTTACTTAAACGAAAACTGAAACTTGAGTCATATGGAAAATTTGAAACAGTCTGATCTAATTTCATTTTGTCGCAATCAACTTTCTAAGCTCCCTGTAAAAAAAATTCTATTAGCATATAGTGGTGGTCAGGATTCCTCGGTTCTATTGGATTGTCTGCATAAAGTTAGTCAGGACAAATCTATATCTTTAAGAACGATTCATGTTAACCATGGTTTATCATCTGATGCGAAAAATTTTGAACAGCACTGCAATGTCATTGCCGAACAGCTGAATATACCTCATGAAACTATCATGATACATATTGACTCTTCATCAAATATTGAGGAAAGATGTCGCCTGAAAAGATATGAAGCTCTTGTAAAAAGCTGTCAGGATAATGAAGTGATTTTTACAGGACATCATGAAGAAGATCAGGTTGAAACTTTTTTATTAAGACTTATACGTGGCTCTGGAGCACGAGGACTTTCTTCAATGAAGATGCTCTCCTGGTATGATGAAAAAATGATATTTAGGCCATTTCTACATGTATCAAAATCAAGAATAGATGAGTACTGCTCGAAAAACAAAATTTCTTTCGTTCAAGATTTATCTAATGATAATGTGCATTTTGATAGAAATTTTATTCGCACTAAAGTATCTCCAATCCTAAAAACGAGATGGCCTTCATTAAATAAAAATATTATTAATAATATTAACATACAGAATATACAATCCCGTTTTATTACTGATAGTGTGCATAAGATTTTATGTACAATGTACTTAAATGATAATAATAAGTTATCAGTCTCTAAATTGAATGACGAAGAAACTTATAATAAAATTATGATTATCCATGAATGGGTATTCATGCAAAGTAATGTGAGTTTAAACTTAAAACAAATTTTTGAAATTCTAAAAATACTAGAAACTAATAATGATTCGAATCCGTTATTTTCTCTCAATAAAATAAAAATAACCAAGAAAAGGGATATTTTAGAGATTTCTATTACTAAAAGCTAATATACCCAATATTAGTGTCTAATTTATATATTTTTTCAATGATTTCGTCTATACTTTTCCTAAGTAATATATGACAAGATATGTATTTATCACTGGCGGGGTTGTTTCATCTCTTGGAAAGGGAATTGCAGCTGCCTCCCTTGCTTCTTTATTCAAACTAAGAGGTTTTAGAGTCTCACTTCAAAAACTAGATCCTTATATCAACCTTGATCCTGGAACAATGAGTCCTATACAACACGGAGAAGTATTCGTCACGGAGGATGGAGCGGAAACAGATTTAGATTTAGGTCATTATGAGAGGTTTGTTGGGATTCAAATGTCACAAGACAGTAATGTAACATCAGGAAGGGTTTATTCCAACGTAATCAATAAAGAGAGGAAAGGAAGTTATCTAGGTAGCACCGTGCAAGTCATACCTCACATTACAGATGAAATAAAGAATCTAGTTATTAAAGGAGCAAAAAAGGCAGATATTGCTTTTGTTGAGGTTGGGGGTACGGTTGGTGATATCGAGTCGTTACCTTTTCTTGAATCAATCAGACAATTTAGTTTAGATTTAGGTAAAAGCAAATCAATGTTTATACATCTTACATTGTTGCCATATATTGATGTTACTAATGAAATTAAAACGAAGCCAACTCAGCATTCCGTTAAAGAGTTAAGATCAATTGGAATTCAGCCAGATATCCTTTTATGTAGAGGAAAAAATCCTATTAATCAGTCACTTAAAAAGAAAATCGCATTATTCACTAATGTTTCCAGTGAAGCGGTATTTTCAGCTGTTGATGCTAAATCAATCTATGATATTCCAATAATGTTTAGCGAGCAGGGTATAGATAAATTTATGATGAAAAGCTTTAAGATAAGAGATAAGAAGCTTAATCTTAAGCCTTGGAAAGACTATAAGAAAAAAGTTGGAAAATGTAAAAATAAGATAAAAATAGCCATGATTGGAAAATATGTTGATCTAGTAGACTCATATAAATCATTAAATGAGGCCTTGTATCATGCAGGTGTCATTAATAATAGAATAGTAGACATAGTATATTTAGACTCGGAAAAACTTAATAAACGTAACATTAAGCAGTTGTCTAAAATGGATGGGATACTTGTTCCGGGTGGATTTGGTGACAGAGGCATAGAGGGTAAAATTTTAGCCGCTGAGTTTGCTAGAGTTAATAATATCCCATATTTTGGAATATGTCTTGGAATGCAAATTTCTGTAATTGAGTTTGCAAGAAATGTTATGAAGCTAAATAAAGCCAATAGCACAGAGTTTAATAAAAACACTAAATACCCAGTCGTGGCTCTTGTCGAAGAGTGGAGAGAAAAGTCTGGCAAGAGAATCTTAGCTGATAAGAGTAAAATGGGAGGCACGATGCGTTTGGGCTCTCAAGAATGTATCATTAACAAAGATTCGTTGGCGTATAAAATGTATTCTAAACCAAAGATTGCAGAAAGACATAGACATAGATACGAGGTAAATGGAAATCTTGTTGGAGATTTTGAGAAAAATGGTTTAGCATTCAGCGGTAAGTCAAAAAAAGGAAATTTAATGGAAATGATCGAGTTAAAGAATCACGCTTGGTATGTAGGCTGTCAGTTTCATCCAGAGTTCACATCATCCCCAATAAAAGGCCACCCATTATTCAATGGATTTGTTAACGCAGCGTCTAAAAGGAGAAAATAAAATGTCCTTGGATATTGGAAATTGTAAAAATTTGACACTAATTTCTGGGCCTTGTGCTATTGAGTCAGAAACAATGACTTTATCAATAGCAGAGTATATGTGTGAGATCACTAAAGACTTACCAATTTCTTACGTTTTCAAGGCGTCTTTTGACAAAGCTAATAGATCATCGATTGAATCTAACAGAGGTGTTGGCATTGAAAAAGGTTTGAAAATACTAGAAAAAGTCAGAAAGACTTTTAATGTTCCAGTTTTAACAGATGTGCATGAAGATACACCAATTGACGAGGTTGCTGATGTTGTGGATATTCTCCAAACTCCTGCTTTTTTGTGTAGGCAGACAAATTTTATAACCAAAGTTGCTGCTACTATGAAGCCAGTTAATATCAAAAAAGGCCAATTTTTATCGCCCAAAGAGATGATAAACGTCGTAATAAAAGCTAAATCTACTGGTAATAAAGATATTTACGTATGTGAAAGAGGAGTCTCTTTTGGGTATAATAATTTAGTTTCAGACATGAGGTCTCTCGAGATTCTCAAGGAAACTGGTTGTCCAGTTATTTTCGATGCATCGCACTCAGTGCAACAACCGGGGGCGCTAAGCAACCAGTCTGGTGGTGAAAGCGAATTTATTCCAGTGTTGGCACGAGCTGCTACAGCTGTTGGCATAGATGGAATATTCATTGAAACTCATCCAGAGCCAGAAAAGGCTCTGAGTGATGGAAAAAACTCATTAAATATCAATAATATGAAAGAGTTATTGGATAGTATTATTAAAATAAATAAGGTAGTAAAAGATTAATATGGAGCGTAAATTGAATAAAATAGTTGACGTAAATGCAAGACAAATTCTTGACTCTAGGGGTAACCCAACAGTAGAAGTAGACATGGTGCTTAGCAACGATATTATTGGTAGAGGTATCTCGCCATCTGGAGCTTCAACAGGTATTTTGGAGGCTTTAGAATTAAGAGATGGTGATAAAGATGTTTATATGGGTAAATCTGTATATGATGCAGTAAATAATATAAACATAGATATTAAAAATACCATTATAAATCAATCATTTGAGCAATCTACATTAGATGAATTATTAATTAATCTTGATGGAACTGAGAATAAGAAAAATTTAGGCGCAAACGCGATTCTAGCTGTATCATTAGCTTTTGCACATGCTAATGCAAAAGCCTTAAATATACCGTTATATAAGACTTTTGGTGAAGAAACTGATCTTTCTTTGCCTGTCCCAATGATGAATATAATTAATGGTGGAGCGCATGCTAACAATGACCTAGATTTCCAAGAATTTATGATATTACCAATTGGTTTTGATTCTTTTTCTGATAGTTTAAGAGCAGGTGTAGAAATATTTCATACTCTAAAAAATAATCTCAATAAAAAATCTCTAGCTACATCAGTTGGCGATGAAGGGGGCTTTGCACCCAATATCTCATCTAATAATGAAGCTTTGGAAGTAATATTGGATTCTATAGAAAAGGCAGGCTATAAACCCGGCGAAGAGCTATATCTTGGTTTAGATGTTGCCAGTTCGGAATTTTATAAAGATGGCAGCTACATGATGTCTGATGGCAAATCCTATGATAACAAAGGATTTTGTGCTTATCTGGAGTCATTATGTAATGATTACCCAATTCTATCCATAGAGGACGGTATGTCTGAGAATGATTGGGAGGGCTGGGAAATTCTTACCAATAAACTTGATGAAAAAATTCAGCTTGTCGGTGATGATGTATTTGTCACAAACCAGAAGATCTTTAAAACAGGTATAGATAAAAAAGTTGCTAATGCAATTTTGATTAAGTTTAATCAGATAGGAACTATCACAGAAACATTGGATACAATAAATCTAGCTAAGAAAAACAATTATAATTATATAATATCTCATAGAAGTGGTGAAACAGAAGATGTGACAATCGCAGATATGAGTGTTGGAACTTCTTCGGGTCAAATTAAAACCGGCTCTCTTTCACGCTCAGATAGAGTAGCTAAATATAATCAGTTACTCAGGATTGAAGAACAGATAGGCAAGTCTTTCTTCAATAAAAACAACGTATTTAAGAAGTGGTTAAAATGAAAATATTCCATCTAATATGTTTGGTTTTATTTCTGAGTTTACAACACTCTTTGTTTTTTAGTAGTAATAGTATATTTACTTACTTCAATTTAAAACAAACATATAATTCGTATGACAACCAAGTTATCTTATTGACTCAGTCCAACGATAGACTTAATTTAGAAATAGAAAAGATTTACAATAGCAAGTCTTTTTTAGAGGGTTATGCTAGAGAAAACTATGGGTATATTAAAGAAGATGAAATATTCTTTCAAATAATAAAAGATGAAAAATAAAAAATATGATGCAGTTATCTTAGCTGCAGGCAAAAGTCAAAGGTATAATTCTTCAAAACCTAAACAATATCTAAAAATAAACTCAAAAAATCTAATTAATATTGCAATAGAGAAAATATCAGAAACAAAAAAAATAAAAAACTTTTTTGTTGTAATTGATAAAAATAGTCAATATAAAGCTCCATCAAAATATTCAAATATATTTTTAGTAAAAGGAGGAGCTACAAGAACTAAATCAGTATTTAATGCATTGAGATTTGCATTAAAATCCAATATACAATCTAAAAATATTATAATTCATGATGCCGCTCGTCCATGTGTAGATATAAAAGATATTAATAGATTATTAGATCATTCAAAATCTATAAGGACTGGCATATCTTTAGGATATCCTTTAACTAATGCTCTTAAAAAAATCAATAAAAAGTCAACTGTAGTAAGTAATATAAAACGCGATAACCTGTATATGTCTTTTACGCCTCAATTATTTAATTTTTCTAAATTATTTATGGCATATAGTGATATCATTAATAAGAAGATTCAGGTGGATGATGAAATTGAGGCAATGTCTCTATTAAATTATAACGTAAAGATCATAAAAGCATCTGTTGGAAATATCAAATTAACCTATCAAGATGATCTCAAGGTTATAAAATTATTAATGAATAAAAAATGAGAGTAGGATTAGGCATAGATACGCATCAGTTAATTTCTGGTAACTCAATTAGATTATCAGGAATTGATATCCCTTCAACTATTTCAATTAAAGCGCACTCTGATGGCGACATTATATACCACTCTATTGCTGATTCCATATTAGGAGCTATTGGAGCAGGTGACATAGGAGATTATTTTCCTGATACTGATTCAAATAATAAAGATCTAGATAGCAGAATCATCGTAGAATTGTCAGTCAAGAAATCTTTAGATGCGGGTTTTTTATTAAATAACCTTGATATAGCTCTGTTGTTAGAAAAACCAAAAATATCAACCTACAAGAGTCAAATGAAAAAAAATATATGTGATATATTTAATGAGATAAGTTCTGATAAATATGTAGATACTAGTATGATTAATATCAAAGCCTCTACATCAGAATCCTTGGGCTATATTGGGAGAGGCGAAGGAGTGACTTGTTACTGCATAGCTTCTCTATCTAATATCTAATTGAGGCATTTGTATTAACATGGAACAGAATACTATCGGACCATTAATAATTAATTTAGATGGAACCAAATTATCTGAAAATGAAAAAAATCTCATAAAGGATAAACTTATAGGTGGCATAATATTATTTAGTCATAATTATGTTTCACGAACTCAATTAAAAGAATTAATTCTAGATATTAAGAATGTAAAAGATAATATTTTAGTCTCAATAGATCATGAAGGGGGGAGAGTACAGAGATTATTGGATGGCTTTACTCATCTTCCTAGTTTAGAGTCAATTTCAAAGATTGATGATCTTAACGATAAATTATCAGCCTCTTATAATGCGGGATTTATTGGAGCTGGCGAGCTTTCAGCAATGAATATAGATATAAATTATTCACCTGTAATCGATATAAATCATAATAAGAAAAACAAACTTTTGAAGGGCAGAACATTTGGCGATGATCCAGATATGATAATACGATTGGCTGAAAGTTATATTAAGGGATCTTTGGATGGTGGAATACTGCCAGTCTTAAAACATTTTCCAGGTCATGGTAGAGTCAATACAGATAGTCATATAGAAAACTGTGTATCTAAAATTGACCTCAATACTCTTTCTAGAACTGATATCTTGCCATTTCAGGAATTACATAATAGATTCTCCGAGTACAATCTACCTATTATGACAAACCATATAATATATCCTGATATAGATGACTATATAACAACTTACTCAAGAAAGTGGCTAACAAATCTATCTGCCTCTATCTTTAATAAATCACCATTATTTATAAGCGATGATGTGGAAATGTTTTCTGCTATTTCAATAAACAATAGCAATATATCATGTGAAGAGAGGCTTTTGCTTGCAATGAAAGCAGGTTGCAGATTAGTAATCGCAACAACTATGCAGAATCCAAAGATTATAGATGATAAATGTTCCTATAAATATTTTAAAGAAAAATACTTAACTAGAAATATCATTGAGCACTATGAAAAAATTCATGATAAAATGTTAGAAATAACATTACCCAAAAGCAATAACTAATGAATTTGTTGCAAATTAAAGCAGGATGTTAGAGTTTATGACAGATATGATAACTATGATTTTTAAAACGGATTTGTCTATTCAGATTACTTTAATTATTCTTATAGCATTATCTCTTCTATTTATTAAAAATAAAATCATATTACTCTTTACTGGTATTTCAAAAAAAACAGCCACAGAGTTTGATGATATCCTTCTTAAATCCTTACAGATACCACTTACTTTTTTGATAGTGGTAGTGTCTTTAGTATTTATTACTGAAACATTAAATGATACTTATCAGTTATTTGATGACTTTAATAAGCCAAAGATTCTCTATGTTTTAACTATAATAATCATTGCATGGACCTTAATTAAGGTTTTAGATAATTATTATAATAGCAAGTCTTTCCTAAAAGGTCTTAAATCCAGTGATGATCCTGTTGTTATTGAACAAACTTATGAGATCACTATTAGGATATTTAAGATTATTGTAATTCTTATTTCGTTATTGACACTGATGCAAGAATTTGGATTAAGCATTTCTGGTCTCCTAGCTTTTGGTGGTGTTGGTGGTTTAGTGGTAGGTCTTGCAGCGAAGGATTTACTGTCTAACTTTTTTGGAGGACTCATGATTTATTTTGACCGTCCATTCAAAGTAGGTGAATTCATCAAATCTCCTGATCGTAATATTGAGGGAATAGTTGAAAGTATAGGGTGGAGATTAACAGTTGTTCGTACATTCTCTAAAAATGTTTTATATATACCCAACTCTGCTTTTTCAAATATTATCGTGGAAAATGCCACAAGAATGACAAATAGAAGAATAAACGAGGTCATTGGTCTTCGATATGAGGATCTTGATAAAATTCCCGAAATTGTAAATAAAGTCAGAGCCTATCTAGATCAAAATAGTAATATTGATCAGTCTAATAAACCAGTAGTTTATTTTAAAAGTTTTTCCGCATCATCGTGTGATTTTTTTATTTATGCTTTTACAAATACAAAAGATTGGAGAGAATTCCTAGAAATCAAAGAGGATGTGCTTTATCAGACTTCAAAAATTATCTCTGAGAACAATGCTGCTATTGCTTTTCCAACTACAACTATTGATTGGACTCAAAATTAGTATATTGTATCAATTAAGCTAGAAATATCAGCACATATATCCTTGAAACTATCTTTGACTACTTTTAGTTGTATCATATTATCTTTCAATAATTTTAATTCTAGATTCTTAGTTGCTCTAATAATCTTATCAACATTTATTAAATTTTGATCGATAAAACTAATTTTAATAATCTGACCAACTATTTTTATATGTTTGATATTTTTACCTTCCAAAGAAAGCTTAAGATCAGATATATAAAATAGATTTTCTACAAACTCTGGTATCGGTCCATATATATCGATCATTTCATCTTTAATTAATAGATTTTCTTCTGTTGTAGATGACGATGAAATTCTTTTATAATATTTGAGTCTTGTTACAATGTCGCTTATGTAATCTTGTGTAATTAAATACGATACATCTGCTTCAATTTCTACTATTTTTTCACTATCAGGGTTAGATCCAGTTTTTAGTATTTCTACACTTTTACTTAACATATCTGTGAACATTGCATATCCAATTTCATATATTTGCCCACTCTGCTCTTCGCCAAGTATTTCTCCAGCGCCACGTATTTCTAAATCATGAGTTGCTAACTCAAGACCCCCTCCTAAGCTATTAACAGAATCAATTGCTTGAAGTCTTTTTTCTGCATCTTTAGTTATAATAGATTTTTCTGATTTTACGAGATAGGCGTAAGCTTGTCTGTTTGTTCTTCCAACCCTACCTCTAATTTGATGTAATTGCGAAAGCCCAAAATTATTACAATTATTGATGATTATTGTATTAACATTTTGTATATCAAGGCCGCTCTCAATAATGCTCGTACATATTATTAGATCATATTCTTTATTAAGAAAATTATTCATCTCATCTTCGATAATTTTTGGCTCTAGTTGTCCATGAATAATGCCAATGTTTATATTAGGATTAATACTTAAGATTTTTTTAGCTTCAATAGCCATAGTATCAATTTTGTTATGTACATAGTAAATTTGACCACCTCTATTAATTTCACGCATAATTGCTTCAGATATTATTTCTTTATCCCAGTCAATGATTCTTGTAACGATTGATTTTCTATTTTGAGGTGGTGTCTCTATTATGCTTAGATCTTTAATCTGTGATAATGCAGAATTAAGGGTTCTGGGAATTGGAGTTGCTGTTAGTGTTAAAACATCAATATTGCTTTTAATCTTTTTTATTTTTTCTTTGGCTGTAACGCCAAACTTATGTTCTTCATCAATTATCAATAACTTTAGATCCTTGAAAACAATATCTTTAGATAATAATGAGTGAGTGCCGATAATAATATCTATATTTCCACTCGCGATATCTTTTTTAGTTGAATTCTTTTCTTTTGTAGTTTGTAATCTAGATAACTTTCCAATATTTATTGCTGTATGTGAAAATCTTTTTATAAAAGATTTAAAATGCTGTTCTACCAAAATCGTTGTTGGCGCCAAGATCATTGTTTGAGAGTTGTTAATAGCCGCAAGAAATGCTGCTCTCATGATTACTTCAGTTTTGCCAAAACCAACATCACCACATACCAGTCTATCCATTAGTTTAGTAGACTGCATATCATTTAAAACATCATTTATAGCATCATTCTGATCTTTAGTTTCAAGATATGGAAAATCATCCTTAAACTTCTTATATTCATCATCTTTGTTAATAAATATGAATCCTTGTGCAGCAAGTCTCTTTGATTCAATCTCTAGAAGTTCGACCGCAATATCATTTACTTTTTTACGAGCTTTATTTTTTACCTTAGTCCAGTAATCATTACCAAGATTATGTAATGGTATGTTTAAACCTGTATGACCTGAGTATTTTTTTATTAAGTTGATTGATGTTACTGGTATGTATAGAATATCTTCATTTGCATATTCAAGCTTTATTAGTTCAGTTTGAATACCCTCAATATCCATATTAATTAATCCCTTATACCTCCCGACACCATATTCATCATGAACCACAGGAGAGTCTATTTCAATTGATGAGATGTCATTTATATAGTTATCAGTTAATTTATTTCTTTTTTTAGTTAGTGATTTGATTGATCTTTTGCCATAAACATCTTTTGCGCTTATAAAAGATATTTTTTCCGAAAAATCTATGAACCCTTCGCCAAGGGGTTTTTTGCAAATTATTACTTTTGATTTAACTTTCCTGACATCAGATAAGTTTTCTATCACCATATGCTTGACTTTAATTCTATCTAACATTTGCACTAATTCAATTCTTAGACTATTCCTATCTATACAAAATACGATCTTTGTAGAAGTTGTATTAATATAGTCTATTAGAGATTTATATGGATCTTTATATGTGTTATTGACAATCAAGGAGGGGAGTTTACTTATAGCTAAATTTAATGATGAATCATCTTCTTCTATTTTATAAAAGGAAAACTTAATATTTTTAAAACTTTTCTTATACTCAAGATATTCATCTCTGCTTATTATTAATTCCTTCGGCTCTAACAAATATTTTTCTTCTTGATATTTCGAATAATATTCAGCATATCTTTCGTTAATTAAGTCAATCTCATCTCCTATATTTTTAATGGAAATTACTACATTTGTAGACTTAGGTAATAAATCAAAAAAATGTGATAGTTTTTCATAAAATAAAGGAATAATATTATGCATCGATGCCGTTATTAGTCCTTGGCTGATTTTTTCATATTCAATATCTGAAATATATTCTTCATCAAATACTTTATTACAAGACTTTTTATATACTGATATTGCGTGCTCGTCTAATACAATTTCATTAACAGAACTTATGGCAAACTCATTAACTTCTCTAATTGTTTTTTGAGTTTCTATATCAAAAAATTTAATAAAGTCTGTTTTATCACCATCAAATGATAATCTAATTGGCTGATCTTCTATGACTGAAAATATATCTATTATGGATCCTTTAATCGCATATTCACCTTTATTTAATATTCTATCAGTCCGCTCATATTTCATGATTTTAAGAATATTAATAATATCATTATATTGGCTATTTGAGTTTATGAGCCTATAGTTATCTTTTATATAATCTATAGGCGTAATTCTTTTTGTTATTGCTGAGTAGGTAGATATAATTATATTATTTTTTGATTCAAATAATTTTCGATATGTTTTAATTCTCTCAGAATTAACTTCACTATCTACAATAAGATTTTCATATGGAAAACACTCATTATCCAAGTATAATAATATCTCATTCTGATCTTGTACAAATAAAGACAGTTCTTCTTTGAAATTTATAGCCTCATCATTATTGCTAAGCAGTATTATTACATTATCAAAATCGCGAGTAAGCTTGTCTACTATGTATGTACTAGATGATCCATATAGACCACCAAGCTTAAAATCTTTTTTGTCTTTAGATATATTTTTCATAATAAAAAAAAGCAGCACATATTATGTACTGCTTTTAGTTTATAAACTGTTGTTTATTTTACTGTATTAAAACCTAGAATTTCCCAAGTTTGCATCCCACCACGGAACCATTTAATTTTGTCCGCAGGATAGCCATACCTAAGTAAGCTTTTTATATTATTTGGTGATTGACCACACCACATACCATTGCAATACATGACAAGTGTTTTAGCATCATCAAAATAGAATAATCCATTTTGCTCTTTTGCTCCAAATTGTTCTGTCATTATTTCTGCAATAGATATTGGATCAGCACCTTTTGCTTCACTTAGATGAGTCGAGGAATATTAACTGCCCCTGGAATCATACCTTTAGCTGTCCAATCTGGTGTTCTTGAGTCGATCACCATTATTTCAGAGCCGTCAGGCATTCTTTGGCCTTTACTTTGCATTACAGCATAGTGAATTATTTCTTGCTCCCCTATAGTTTCTACACCAGGTCTCAATTGCATTGGTTGTACGCAAAATGGCGGACAAGGTCGTGATGTTTTGGCAAAAGCTGGATTCACTGTATTTTTATTGTTTTGGTTTCTCATTATTTTATGACTACCAACATCCACAGAAATACCAATTTCTAATGAATTAGGACCATCAGCTTTTGATATAGCTACAGGTTTGTCTGCATATGCAGTTGATAATGTAAACATGGATACTAAAACAAAGCTTAATATTGATTTAATTTTCATATCGTCTCCCTTTGTACTTTTATTCACAATCTGGCTCTTCTTCTAGAGGTTTTTCTTTATCAGCGAATATAATATAATTACTTTTAATTAATTCTGAATCAATCATTGATCCATTATCAATAGCGTATACATTAGATATACTAAAAAAACCTACTAAAATTACTGCTACTATCCTCATATTCCATCTCCGATTAATAACAGATAACTGTTTTGAGCCATCTTTACAATAATTCTACAGTATATGAATATTTAAATGAACATAATTTATCATTATTTCAAGGTTCTACCCGGGGTTTATACAACGAAAAACTGATTAAAATCTTATAATTTATCTGAAATTCCACAATTCTCTATATTTTTTATTCTTAGATAGATCAATTGTATGTTTATGCAAAACCTTCTTGTTATCAGATTTATATTCAATGTCACCATTTGCATTAGTTATAAAGCTATGTCCCCAGAATCTAATTTTCCTGGATCCATCATATTCAACTCCAATTCTATTTGTTACAACAATTGGTGTATTTATCATAAAACTATTTGAGGTAATTGTTTTTAGCCATTTATGTTTTTCTTCAGGTAGAGATATTTTTTTATCACAATTGTAAGCAAATCCAATAGATGTAGGACATAGAATTAAATCAACATCCTTCTTCAAAAGTTTATTGTATGACTCTGAATACCACTGATCCCAGCAAATCATCAAGCCAATCTTATACTTACCGATCTTTGTTACAGGAAACTGGTTTTTAGATGAGGAAAAATAGTAGTCTTCTTCGTAACATGGTTCACTTGGTATATTTCTTTTTCTATATATTGAAATAATTTTTCCAGTTGGTGATATTAATATTAGGCTATTATAAAACTCATCATTTAAAGATTCAAAAAATGGGAACAAAATATATATTTTTTTAGCTTTTGATAAATTACAAAACTTTTTAACAATATCTGAATTGATACTAATTGCGAATGATTTCTTTTTTTTATCTCTAGTTATAGGAATATATTTTAAGTAACATAATTCATGCAAAGTCACTATGGTTGTATTTTTTGGATGGAGTAGGGAAATTTTATTATAAATTTTATTTATATTTTTTTCTAAATTGTCTCCCATAGTCTCTTGGATGATCACTATGTCTATTAAATCTTTCATATTCTTTATTCCTTGACAATATTCATGCTAAAGCAGTGAAGCCCACCTTTCTCATATAAAAGACTGTTACAGAGTATGAATTTTACATCACTATTTTTAAAGATATTCCTTATTTCAATTTTCTTTTTTTCATTTGTAAACTCATGTATTGGCATATAAATTATTTCTCCGATCCTAATATAGTTTAAATAAGAAAATGGTAAAACCTCATTATCATCATTCTTAACTATATCTGTCAAATGATGCTTTATCGGTATAACTTTTCTTTTGCCAAAATCATTACTTGATATTTGTTTTTTCAAGTCATTCAATAATGCATAGTCCGGGTGTGATTTATCATCAGTGGCCATATAATATATGAATTCTTGTTGATCTAATCTCACTAAATTATCAATATGCCCATCTGTATCATCACCACTTAATACGCCTACATCTATTACAATAAATTCTTTGTTTAATATATTCTGAAAACCATTTGTTAGTATCTTGTTGATTTGATCCCAATTCATAGAATTATGCTCCATGAGTGGCAGCTTATTTACCATGCAAAGTTTATCATCATATACTATGTTGCCAGGTTCTATAACCAGATCCTCGAATATTTTAAGAGATGCTTTTTTGTTAGAATTTTCTAACGCAAACTTTTCTATAAAATTTTTAGAAAAAGTCTTGTCATTATTATATGTATATTTCTTTCCATATCCATTAAACTTCATTATATTAAAACTATACTCATGAGGCTTTATTTTTAACATGATTGGCCCAATGTCTCTCAACCATATATCATCATAATCTATCTGATATAATGTAAAATATTCTTTTTCTTTAATGAATAAATCTATATTTCTTTCTATATATTTCAGATCATCTTTTATGCTTATATTTTTTTTCGTGACTAGGATTATATGTTTTTTATTTTGCAAACAATCTGATATTAGCTGATAATATATTTCTAATAGTCCTAGCCAGTAGGGTTCATTCTGATATAAGGAAGGCCAGGCTAATACTATGCCATTCGAATCATAATCGTTAAGTAATCTAACTTGTGTGATATTTGCTTGGTTCATTAACGCCCTATGATATAATATTTTTATGCGATTGTTATTAGCATATAGGTTTTTACGGTCGAAAAATAATTCGAGTTTCATAAATATCATATCAAAAATATCTGTCTTAGGTATTATTCTTGGCATATCAATACTAATTACAGTCATATCTGTTATGAATGGTTTTGAGAGAGAGTTAAAAGACAAGGTTCTAGGATTTACATCTCATGTCACAGCTTATTCAGATCTTGGGGCTAATTCTGATTATACTATTTTTGATAATTTTATTAAAAGTGGTGAAATCTCTGGGTATTCACCATATATAGAAAAACAAGTGTTACTGACATCTAAAAGCGCGACAGCACATTCCTTGATGAGAGCAGTGACCCCTATGCTAGAAAAAAATGTTGGATATATACATGAAAATATTATTACTGGCAAATATGATGATTTATCAAATATTAAGCAATCTATCATAATAGGTTCGGGTGTCGCTTATACGCTTAACGTTAATGTTGGTGATGAAATAAATCTCTTTACTCAATTTAAGCATAGCTCAACCAACAAGATGATCCAATTTAAAGAGAACTATCGTGTAGCTGGTATATTTGATGTTGGCATTTATGAGTATAATAATGTTTATGCTTTTATAAATATCGATGATTTTTTAACCTCTCTTGAGGCGAATAATAAAAGAGATATTTATATAAAAACCATACGGATAAAACTACCTGATCCATTAAAATCGAAACTATTTACGGATAAATTTAATAGAGAAATAGATGGATACTATACTCAAGATTGGAGCTACACGCATGAATCATTATTCTCGGCAATTAATAATGAAAAGAGAGTGATGTTCATCATTTTAATGTTAATAGTTGCCATAGCGGCTTTCAATATTGTCTCATCACTATTGATGTTGGTCACAAACAAGCAAAAAGAAATTGCTATATTGGTTACACTAGGAGCAACTAGATTTGATGTAATAACAATATTTCTGTTACAAGGACTATTTTTAGGCTCGATTGGTATTTTTTTTGGAGTATTACTTGGTTTTTTACTAGCAATTAATATTGATGCTATTATCAGCTCCATTGAGATATTTTTTAAAATTAACTTGATGCCAGCTGAAATATATCACTTAAATAAGATACCTTCATTGATTAATCATGATGATATAATATTTATTGTTATATATACTTTTCTTCTAACCGTGGTATCCGCTATATATCCGGCAATCAAGGCCTCAAGAATCAAACCCGCGAAAATATTTAGAGGTAATAACTAATGTTGATATTAAAAGATTTATCAAAATCATTTTTGATTGATCAATCAGAGTCAAGGATCGATGTTCTCAATAGCCTAAATCTAAGTATTGAAACTGGAACTACTGTAGCCCTCACAGGACCTTCTGGTAGTGGAAAAAGCACTTTATTAAATCTTATATCAGGTATTGAAGATGTATCATCAGGTTCTATTATTATTAATGATCAAATGATAAATCGTTTGAGTCAAAATGAGCTTTGTAAGTTTAGAAATCAAAATATTGGAATGATATTTCAATTTTTTAATTTAATAAATGATTTAACAGTTATTGAAAATATATCGTTACCCTTATTAATGAGAGGTATCAATAAAAAAAGTATAATGAAAACAGTTGACAATCTTATTGATAGCATAGGCTTAAGGGATAGGGCGTCGTATACCACTAACCTCTTATCAGGAGGAGAAGCCCAAAGGGTTGCTATTGCTCGGGCGCTTGTAACGAAACCATCTATAATTCTTGCGGACGAACCCACAGGGAACTTAGATAAAAAAAACACAACAAATATAATAGATATATTAATTCAACTATGCAAAGAAAATAAATCAACATTGATTATGGTTACACATGATAATGATTTATTATCTAAGTTTGACAAAACATATACGATTGAGTCTGGAAAAATTTTATAGTTTATTTTTTTGATCTTTGTAATCTATTATATGCATAGAATCTCCATAGCATATGCATAATAAAATAACCCAGTATGCTTGATATGATTCCAATGATTAATGTCCCAACTAATAATGGTTGCCAAATATTTTCAAATGCACTAAATATCCATTCAGAAGACAACTGAAATTCTTCATAAACTGGATTTATTCCCAATACAAAATTCCCAAATAAATAGCCAATGTACATCATCGCAGGCATTGTTATGGGATTGCTTATCCATACGCCGGCTACAGATAATGGAAGATTTGCTCTAAATAATACAGCACAATAAGCTGCTGGTATCATTTGAAAAAACATCGGCATCCATCCCCAAAAAACACCAATAACAGTTGCTCTGCAGAATGATAACCTATTGAATCTCCAAAGATCTTCATGAAAAAGAGAATTACCTAAAAAATTTAGGAATTTATACTCTTTTACCATCTCGCGATTTGGAGTGTATTTCTTAAAAAACTTTCTCATGTGTTATAGTTATACTAATAAATAGATATTTTTACTAGAAAATGTATTAATATCTTATACTATTACATATCTTTTACATTTTATGCATAAATCTGACAATAGCAAAACTAATTCTAGTATATATATGAGATTACTGGGATATACATTCCAGCATAAAATTATTTTCACTATTTCAATCTTTGCCATGGCTATGTTCGCTATAACTGATACTGCGTTTGCTGCATTAATAAAACCTCTACTAGATGGCAGTTTTGTAGAAAAAGATCCTGATACAATTCGTTACTTTCCTTTTGTGCTAATTGGTTTGTTCCTTTTGAGAAGTATTGCGGGATTTGTATCTACATATGGTATTGCTTGGGTAGGCAGAAATGTAATAAAAAAAATTCATCAAGAAATGTTTGAGAAATTGGTGCATATGCCAACCAAAACTTATGATTTCGCATCATCTGGTGAGCTGTTATCAAAGTTAACATATGATACTGAACAAGTTGCTGAAGCAGCTACAAAAGCTATAACAGTCTTAGTTAGAGATGGACTAACTGTCATCGGTTTATTAGGATTAATGTTTTATCAGAGTTTTATTCTCTCAGTGGGTTTATTTATAATTGGACCAGTTATAGCAATATTCATAAAACTAATGAGCGTGAGATTTCGTGATACCAGCAAGCATATACAAAAATCCATGGGATATATCACAAATGTTGTAGAAGAGTTAATAGCAGGACATAGAGTTGTTAAAATATTTGGTGGAGAAAATAGTGAAAAAAAGTCATTTAGCTATGTTAACAAAAATAATAGAGACAGACATTTAAAGCTTGCCTTAATTCAAGGAATAAGCATCCCCCTTGTACAATTTATAGTTGCTTTATTTTTATCAACGATAATCTATTTTGTTACCTCAGATGGTTATTTAGAAGTTATCTCTGTAGGTACATTTATGTCTTTTATAACTGCTATGATACTAATATTTGCACCTATAAAAAGGCTTGCAGAAATTAATGTTGTTTTACAAAGAGGTATAGCAGCAAGCGAATCAATTTTTAATTTACTAGATTCTAAATCTGAACTTGATGTTAAAGATTTCACAAAAAAAGAAAAATTTAATCGAGACTTTTTAAAACTGAACTTTAATAATATAAATTTTTCATATTATGATAATGATAATTTAGTTTTAAAAAATATTAACTTTACAGTTCCACGAGGCAGCACATGTGCGATTGTGGGAAAATCCGGAAGTGGCAAATCAACATTGATGAACCTCCTGCCAAGATTTTATGATATCCGCGATGGGAGCTTAACTATTGATAATACAAATATTAATTCTTTATCCCTAAAAGAGCTTAGATCAATGATTGGTTATGTTGGGCAAGAGTCTACATTATTTAATGATTCCATAAAAAATAATATTGCTTATGGTTCATTGGAATCAAAAAGTATGGATGAAATCAAAATTGCAGCAGAGAGTGCTAATGCCTTAGATTTTATAAATAAATATGAGAAAGGCTTTGAAACATTTGTTGGAGATAACGGTGTTTTACTCTCTGGAGGACAAAGACAGAGGCTTGCGATTGCAAGAGCTATATTGAAGAATGCCCCAATTCTTCTTTTGGATGAAGCTACAAGCTCTCTTGATTCTGAGTCTGAAAAGCTTATTCAAAATTCATTAATCGAGCTACAAAAGAATCGGACAACCATAGTAATCGCACATCGTTTATCTACAATAGAGAATGCTGATCAAATTATTGTTCTTGACCAAGGGATTATTAAAGAGCATGGCAACCATCATGATTTGATTAAAAAAGATGGTATATACTCAAAGCTTCATAAGATCCAGTTTAGCGTGTCGGAGAAATAGTGGAGAAAATTTTTGAAAGTATATGGTACTCTAAGTTTAGTTTATTATCTTTCATCCTACTTCCATTCTCGATACTCTTCTATGTGTTAATTAAAACCCGATTATATCTTTATGATTATCATCTTTTGCATAAATATACATCCAGCAAACCTTCGATAATAGTAGGAAATCTAACAGTTGGAGGCTCAGGGAAAACGCCACTTGTAATCTGGTTAGCGAAATACTTAACAGCTATGGGTTTAAAAGTTGGAGTAGTGTCCTCAGGTTACAAAGCTGTGCTAAAAACACCTGTTCTTGTAAATGAAAAATCAAATCCTAATCTTGTTGGGGATGAAGCAGTTTTAATTGCGAAGCAAACTAATAGTGAAATAGTTAGCTGTGGGAACAGAGTAGATGCAACGAAACTATTGTTAAATAAAAAAGCAATTGATGTAATAATACATGATGATGGCCTTCAGCATTATAAAATAGCGAGAGACTATGAGATAGCGCTTATAAACGAGCATAAACTGTTTGGAAATAGTTTTTTACTTCCAGCTGGACCTTTAAGAGAACCAAAATCTAGATTGAATAACGTTGATATTGTTGCTTATACAAATTCAATAGACGATAAGAAATTTTCTATCAGATCTATAAACAAAACTGTTATCAATCTAGTTACTAATAAATCAAAAAATTTGAAAGACTTTTCATCAAAAAGAATTCATTTAGTTTCTGGAATAGCATCTTTAGAGAATATAACTAAGGCTTTAGATTTATATATGATAAATTATATTATTCATAAATATGACGATCACCATGCTTATGATGGATCAGAGGTATGCTTTGATGATCATCATCCTATCTTTATAACTTACAAAGATTATGTTAAATTAATTGAAATAAAAGATAATAACATTTGGGTGCTCGATCACTACGTTGAACCAAACAAATTATTTATTAATAAAATTAATAAAGATCTAAGTGTTATATTAAATTATGAAAACTAGAATAATAATACCAGCAAGACTAAAATCCTCGAGGTTTCCAGAAAAACTTGTTCAAAAAATAAATGATATTACTTTAATTGAACATATTATCCTCCGTGCAAAAAAACTACCTCACTACTCAATAACTGTCGCAACAGATGATAATAAAATTAAAAACTTAGCAGAAAAACATAACATAAATGTATGGTTTTCAAAAAAAACATATAGAAATGGGACTCATCGCATAGCAGCTCTGTGTAGGGATCTAAAATTTACGAGTAACGATAACATACTAAATATACAAGGAGATGAATTTAACTTCCCCTTGAAAGGTGCTAGGGATATTATATCTTCACTTTCATCTGAAAATTATATGTCTCTGTATACATTGATTTCTAGGTCTAAGTCTGAAAAATCTTTTAATAGCAAGGATGCTGTAAAGGTAATTCTAGATAATCAAGATAATGCATTATATTTTTCTCGTTCACCTATACCTTTTAATGCATATAATGACCATTATTTACATATTGGAATCTATGGGTATAAAGTTTCGTTGTTAAAAAAATATTTGAACTTTAAAAGTTCTCCATATGAGTCATATGAAAGTTTAGAGCAGTTAAAATTTATCTGGAATCAGATACCAATCCATTGTATAAAAGTAAGAACGAATAATTCAATTAGTATTAATTCGCCTAGTGATTTAAAATTAGCGAAGGATTTTTTAAAATGAAAAAACAAATTATTACTATAACTGGTGCAGCTGGAAATATTGCATATTCACTTATCTTTCGTATACTCGCTGGGAATATATTCGATCAAGATACAAAAATTCAATTAAATTTATTAGATATATCAGCAGCCCTGCCTATTTTAATGGGTGTAAAATTGGAAATCGAAGATTGTGCTTTCAGACAATTAGATTCAGTGATTATAACTGATAAACCCGAAGAAGCTTTTGCTGACTCAGACTTTATATTATTAGTTGGTGCTAAACCAAGATCCAAAGGTATGCAAAGGGCTGATTTGTTGTTAGATAATGCAAATATATTTAGTGCACAAGGAAATATAATTAATGAAAATGCTAAAAAAACTACTAAAATAATAGTTGTTGGTAATCCAGCAAATACAAATGCATTAATCATAGAAAAAAACACAAAAAATATTCCTACAGAAAATATTTCCTCATTAATGAGATTAGACCAGAATAGGGCAAAAAGTATTTTGTCAATTAAAACAAATTGTAGAGTTGAGCAAATCAGTCAATTGATAGTGTGGGGCAATCATTCCGCAACACAATACCCTGATATCAATAACGCATTAATAAATAATAATAATGAAAAAATCCTTTCACTAAGCGACCAATGGATTTTGGACGAATTCATACCAAGAGTGCAGAATAGAGGAGCTGAAATAATTGAGCATCGCGGTAAGTCAAGCGCAGCTTCGGCAGCTTCTGCAATACATGATCATGTCTATGCTTTGGTGAATGGATCATCTGATTGGGAATCAATGGGTATTATGTCTAGTAACTCTTATGACATTGATGATCAAATATTTTTTTCATATCCTTTAAATATTGTAAATGATGAAATAAAAATTATAGATGCCGTTAATTTATCAGAAAGCTCAATCACATATATTAAAAATACTGAAAAAGAATTGATTTCTGAAAGAGATATTATAAAAGACTTGCTCTAACTTAGATAATTTTTAAACTTGTCTGTTTCGCGTAAATATTCTTATCTATAGAATCAAGTCTTATAATGCCTATCGATAAAAAAGCATCATTTATTTTTTGCGTTGAAGTAAAGATTTCTCCAACTACCTCTCCATCAACATCGTGAATTTTATCACCTATATCAATATCTTTTTCATAATGCTGTAGCAGAAATATCTTTTTTTTAATCTTTCCCAAGTAATGTGTTCTTGCTACAATTTCTTGTCCCGTATAACATCCTTTCTTATAATTTATACCATTCAAATCTTCTAGATTTAAAACTTGCGGTATATATGTTTCTTTTGTTGCCATAGTAATTCTTGGAAGAAGTAGTAAGTTATCAATTAACTCATTTACATTATAATCAACATTTTTATCTGATTTTAGAAGTTCATCAGATTGACTGTTACTGGATTTAATTTCGATGATAGTAGCTGCTGGCACATATTTATTTTCATTACTTAGAATTATGTTTTCTGAATTTTTAATATATTCATTTGCTTTTAATGTATTCTCTAAAAGAATAGCCTCTGCTGATTTTCCAAGAATTCCATAAATCATGCAATCTTTTTGCTCTTCGATTTTAACTTTTGACATCAAAATATACATGGATAGACGCTCAATAAAGTATTTAGCAACATTTTTATTTATCAAAAGCAAATATCCTTGATTATTTTTCAAGATTCTAAAAATTGCGATAACTTTACCCTGATTAGTTGAGTAGGATGAATATTGGTAAACACTATCAGTAACTTCTGTTATGTCGTTACTAAATTGTCCTTGTAAAAACTTTTGTGAGTCTTCGCCAGATACTTGGATGCAAGTAGTATTTTGGTCTATAGAATATCCTGATAATTCTTTAAAATTCATATAAAGTATTGATATATAGTTAATTTATCCTTTTAAGCCTTTTTGCTACTACTAATTTATTATAGCTAATCTGCGTATAATCAAAATAAGTATATACTAATAAAGTACTATTTATTTAATTTATATTTGCATATAATACGTCTTGGAGAGATTACATGAACAAAGATCAAAAAACTGATAATTCTAAAAAGAAGATCAATTCCCCTGAAAAAGTAAAGGAAATTGGTGGCAGAAAAGGCCCCGAACCAACAAGGTATGGTGACTGGGAAAAAAATGGTAGGTGTGTAGATTTTTAAATGGATAAAATATTAAGTAATAAAAGACCACTATCACCTCATTTGCAGATTTATAAGCCGCAGCTTACATCGGTGATGTCAATATCTCATAGATTTACTGGCGTAATACTCTCGATACTTTTGTTACTCATACCTTTTTTCTTTTTTGTAATAGCATTAGGTAGTGAGTACTTCAATATACTAGTATCAGTGCTAGATCACTTTCTAGTTAAACTTATTTTATATGGGGTAATTTTTGTAATCACATATCATTTACTCAATGGTATTAGACATCTCTTCTGGGATATAGGGAAAGGATTGAGTATTAGGGATAGCTATTTAAGTGGTTATCTTGTTATTACTTTATCATTATTAACAACATTATCTTTTATAGTGTATTTAAACTAAAACTTATTAATTATGGCAATATTACATTGGAAGTTACAAAGATTTAGCGCAATTATTCTGGTGCCTGCAATTATCTATATAACTTTATATTTTCTAAATATTACAAATCTCACATACTCTTCTATAGTTTCTGATATTACATCCTTTTGGGGCATTATTTTTATAGTGGTAGTATCTTCCACGCTTTTTATGCATAGTTCTCTAGGAATAGAAACAATCATGGAGGATTATATACATAATGATTCAATGCAAAGATTTTTTATTAATTTATCGAAAGCGATTCATGTTATATTATTTCTAGTAACTCTAATATCGTTATCGATGATAAGAGGAAGTTAATATGGATATTATAAAACACAAACATGATGCTATTGTAATTGGTGCTGGTGGTTCTGGATTAAGAGCAACGATGGGAATTTCTCAGTCTGATCATAGTGTCGCATGTATCTCTAAAGTTTTTCCTACACGTAGTCATACAGTAGCTGCCCAAGGTGGCATCAGTGGGGCTCTAGGAAATATGGGTGAGGATGATTGGCGTTGGCACATGTACGATACAGTCAAGGGTTCTGATTGGTTAGGCGATCAAGATTCAATAGAATATATGTGTAAGAATGCAGTTGAATCAATAATAGAATTAGAGCACTTCGGCGTACCATTTTCTAGAACAGAGGAAGGTAAGATTTATCAGAGACCATTTGGTGGAATGACTACAGAGTATGGTAAAGGCATTGCTCAAAGGACTTGCGCAGCTGCTGATAGAACTGGTCATGCTATTTTACACACACTTTATACTCAATCACTTAAAAATAATGTGGATTTTTATATAGAATATTTTGTTATAGATCTAGTTTTCGAAGATGGAAAATGTGTTGGAGTTCTTGCATGGTGCTTAGATGATGGATCTATTCATTTATTCCAAGCTCATATGGTCATACTTGCTACAGGCGGGCATGGAAGAACATATCAATCCTCAACATCTGCTCATACCTGTACTGGGGACGGCAATGGAATGGTATTAAGAGCAGGGTTACCTTTAATGGATATGGAATTTATACAATTTCATCCCACTGGAATCTATGGAGCGGGTTGTCTTATTACAGAAGGAGCAAGAGGAGAAGGTGGTTATTTAACTAACTCGGACGGCGAGAGATTCATGCCAAAATATGCTCCAAATGCAAAAGATTTGGCATCAAGAGATGTAGTCAGCAGAGCAATACAAATGGAAGTAAATGCTGGCAGAGGCGTAGGCAAAGAGAAAGATCATGCTCTTCTTCATCTAGAACATTTAGATGCAAGTGTCATACATGAAAAATTACCTGGTATCACTGAAACGGCTAAAATATTTTCTGGTGTCGATGCAACGAAAGAACCAATCCCTGTAATTCCTACAGTTCACTATAATATGGGAGGCACTCCTACGAATCACTTTACAGAAGTTATCTCAGATGGTACTGGTACAACAGTGGAGGGTCTTATGGCTCTTGGCGAGGGTGCATGCGTCTCTGTTCATGGCGCAAATAGACTTGGATCTAATTCATTGCTAGATTTAATAGTATTTGGTAAATCTGCTGCTGAGAGGGCTTGTGAAATTTTAGATAATAAATCTAAAAATCATCCTGATATTAAAAAATCAACAATAGATAATATAATAAGCGATTTTGATGGAATCAAGAATTCATCAGGAGATATAAGTACAGCTGAGTTACGTGAGAAAATGCAGAAAACCATGCAAAGATACGCACCTGTCTATCGAGATGAAGAGACTTTAAAGAAAGGGATAGAAATAATGAAAGGTTTATTTAACGATTTCAAAAATGTATCTGTTAGTGATAAATCATTAATATGGAATACCGATCTTGTGGAAACCCTGGAGTTGAATAATTTATTATATCAAGCAGTAGCTACTTTGTACTCAGCATATAATAGAAAAGAGAGTAGAGGAAGTCATGCAAGAGATGATTTCCCAGATAGAGATGATAAGGAATGGTTAAAACATACTATGGTTAAGATTGATAAAGATGGAAATAGTATTTTTGATTACAAGCCTGTTAAACTTGAAACTTTAACAGATGAAGTAGAAACCGTTAAGTTAAAAGCAAGGACATATTAATATGGCTAAATTTACACTACCAATTAATTCAATTGTAAAAAAAGGTAAAACTTATAAATTAGATAGTGATCCTAAAAACATCTTAACTGTCGACATATATAGATATAATCCTGATGACGGCTCTAATCCATGTATTGATACATATATTTTGGACAAAGATAATTTTGGACCAATGGCTCTAGATGTTCTATTGTATATTAAAAATAAAGTTGACTCGACTTTATCCTTCAGAAGATCATGCAGAGAGGGCATCTGTGGATCATGCTCTATGAATATTAATGGTACTAACACATTAGCTTGTATTCTTAATATTGCAGAAGAGTCGCATTTAAAAATTTATCCTCTACCACATATGCCAGTGGTCAAAGATCTTGTGCCTGATATGAAAAACTTTTATAAACAATATGAGTCTATAAAACCATGGTTAATTAATGATAACAAACCAAAAAGAGAACATTTGCAGTCTCAGGCTGATAGAGAAAAATTAGATGGTTTAATTGAATGTGTTTTATGCGCATGTTGTTCTACGAGTTGTCCAAGTTATTGGTGGAATTCTGATAAGTATCTTGGCCCAGCATCTTTATTGCATGCTTATCGATGGATTATAGATAGTCGTGATACCGCAAAAAAAGAAAGGCTATCTAATTTAGCAGATAAATTTAAATTATTTAGATGTCATACAATTATGAATTGTACAAAAACCTGCCCAAAAAATCTCAACCCAGCAAAAGCAATATCGCATATTAAGACAATGCTTGCATCTGAATAGAATGCATTTATCTAGGGTAATTTGGAAATGTCGCAAGGGTATAAGAGAAATAGATATTTTGCTTACTCGCTATACAGAAAAAGTTTATCCTACATTAACGTCGCAACAGCAAGAACTTTATGTTGAATTTATTGACTTAGACACTTATGAAATTCTCGATATGTTATTTAATAAAAAGCCATATGACAAAAAATATCAGGAGATAGTAGAAGCGCTTAAGTCATTTAATTAGTATCATATGTATATGGCTAACAGGAAAATACGACTAGGTGTGAATATAGATCATATTGCTTTTATAAAAACATCTAGGGAGACTTTATATCCAAATCTGCTTGATGCTGTACGTATCTCTGAGGATGCTGGTGCAGACCTTATCACCATACATCTCAGAGAAGATAGAAGACACATACAAGATAAAGACGCAACAGACATACGTCAATATGCAAAAGTTCTAAATTTTGAAATGGCAAATACAGATGAAATGATCAGATTTGCTATGGAGCTGAAACCTGATTATTGCTGCATAGTTCCTGAAAAGCGTGAAGAAAAAACTACTGAAGGTGGATTAAACCTAACTTCATATTCAGATACACAGTTGAAGAAACTAGAGCTTACAATTTCTAATTTTAAAAAAAATAATATTAAGACGTCACTCTTTATTGACCCAAGCCACGAATCAATAAATATAGCGACAGATGTTGGAGCTGAGTTAGTTGAACTTCATACTGGCAAGTATGCCAATCTGTTTAACACGATAGATGAGTTTGAAGCTTTAGAGGAAGTGTCTTCTGCATCTAAATATGCTCATACAAAAAAATTGCTTGTAAATGCTGGACATGGTCTTAATTATGAAAATCTATCTGAAATTTGTAAACTTGATCATATCAATGAAATCAATATAGGGCATGCTATTGTTTCTCAAGCAGTTTTTACTGGTTTAAGTGATGCAATTAAAAAAATCATTAGTATAATAAACAAGCATGATTAAAGGAATTGGAATAGATTTGGTTGAAAATAACAGGATTAAGGATCTGTTTAACAAATATGGTGAAAAGTTTGCAAAAAAAATTCTTTCTAATACTGAAATGAATGAATTTATTAAATCTAGTTCCCCGATTAATTATCTTTCCAAGAACTTTGCCTCTAAGGAAGCATTATCAAAGGCGTTAGGCACGGGATTATATAGAGAGGGCGTATATCCATCGCAAATCACAGTGACACATGCAGATTCTGGGAAACCATTTTTTATAATGAATAGTTTATTAATAAAACTATTAGACAAGTTATCCGCTAATAGTCTTTTTTTGTCAATATCTGACTCTGATGAACATGCAGTTGCAATTGTAATAATGGAATAAAAAATGAAAATCAAAGATATACAAAGCACTATTGGCAATACTCCTCTTGTTAAAATTCCAACTGATCCAAATCATGGTGACATTTTTGTTAAGTTAGAAGGTAACAATCCAGGGGGATCTGTAAAAGATAGACCGGCATTAAATATGATTTTAGACGCAGAGCTTAATGGTTCAGTCAAGCCAGGTGATACCTTGATAGAGGCAACAAGTGGTAATACTGGGATTGCATTATCAATGGTTGCTGCCATAAAAGGATATAATATTACTATTATAATGCCCGAGACAGCATCAATTGAGAGAATAAAGACCATGGAGGCGTATGGAGCAAAAGTTCTGTTGGTTTCGAAAGAAAAGGACATGGAAGGTGCTAGGGATTTAGCAAAGAAGCTTGAGAAAGAAGGGAAAGGTCATGTCCTTGATCAATTCTCAAATAAGGCTAATTATATGGCTCATTATAAAGGTACAGGCCCAGAAATATGGGATCAAACAAATGGTGATATTACGCATTTTATATCAGCAATGGGAACAACAGGCACTATAACTGGAGTTTCTATGTTTTTAAAAACGCAGAACCCAGCTATAAAAATTATAGGAGTTCAACCTGAAGATGGCTCTAAAATTCCAGGTATCAGAAGATGGAGTAAAGAGTATGTTCCAGCAATAAGAAAAAATGCTATAATTGATGAGATTATTGATATAAATCAATCAGATGCTGAATATACCTCAAATATACTTGCCTCAAAATATGGATTATTTTCTGGCCTCTCTGCTGCGGCCAACATACACATTGCTAAGATTATAGCCAAAGACAATGCAAAAGCAAAAATTGTAACAATTATGTGTGATCGAGGGGATCGTTATATATCTAAATTGTAACTATTTTTTTATTATTAAATTTGTGCCTGCCCTTAAAGATCTAGAGTTTTTAATATTATTATCTTTTAGTAGTTCACGCTGAGTAACATCAAATCCTAATGATATGTTTTTTACAGTATCACCCAAGCCAACTACATACCTTAGACTTTCTTTTTGATTAGAAGATAGCACAGGGCTTTTCATTTCTATTTTTACGAATTGACCGACTTTGAGTTTAGTTTTTTTATTCGCATTATTCCATGCTAAGAGAGTTTTTAAGTTAGTATTATATTCTCTTGCAATTTTATACCAATTGTCATATCTCTTTACTTTATGATTATAAAATATTACTTCATCTCTAATTTTATAATTTTTGCCTGCTATATTTATTTGTTTTTCATCGCCGACAACACCTTCAATTGGTAGTTTAAGTTTTTGATCAATTTTTATTAAGTCTGACTTTAAATTGTTTAGAACCTTGATAGACTTGATTGATACGTTATATCGTCTGGAGATTCTTGAGAGAGTGTCACCTTTTTCGACTAAATGTATTTGATTATCATAAATTAAATTAATTAGTTTAGAGTATCTCTCAGAAAACCTATTTGCATTATTTATAGGAAGTAATAATCTTTTTTGCATTGTCGGCAAAAAGTACCATGCACTAAAACCTGGATTTAATTTATATAAAGTTTTCTCATCAACACCTGACAGTACAGATATGCTGTAGAAATCTAATGGATATTTAACATGAACAAACTTAGTTTGAGGTTTATTTGGTAATGCAGGTAACCTTATACCATAGGCTGCTGGATTAGCCATAATATCTCTTAAAGCAATTAATTTAGGGACATAAATTTCTGTTTCTCTTGGAAGATCTAGATCCCAAAATGTTTTATTACCTAGAACATAATTAGCTTTCTTAATAGATTTGCCAACATTACCTGCCCCAGTATTATATGATGCTATCGCTAACAACCAGTCTCCTTTGAAATGACGCTTCATATCCTTAAGAAAATGACTTGCAGCTTTAGTTGATGCAAATATGTCTCTCCGACCGTCATACCACCAATTTTTTTTGAGACCATATTCTCTGGCTGTTGGAGGAATAAACTGCCATATTCCTACTGCTTTAGATGGTGAATACGCATAGGGCTGATACCCACTTTCAACTATTGGCAGCAAAGCTAGCTCAAACGGCAGGTTATTTTTCTCTAGTTCTAATATCACATAATATAGAAATGGTCTTGCCCTATCAAGTGACCTATATAAGAACTCTTTATTATTCATAAACCATTCAATTTCTTTATTAACTCTTGGAGAATATACTGTATCTAGACAAAACCCGCTCCTAGTTTTTTCCCATATGCTTGAGTATTGTTTACCTGCTAATTTATGTGTGGAGCATTCAAAACTACCAAAATTAGTCAGAATTTGTGGTCGTTTATAGCTAATTGATTGGTTGCAACTTGCAATAAAGCTTGTGCATAATATAATTACGGTAATATTTTTGATTCTTTGAAGGAACATAGCTTGTCTATTAGATTATCAAACATAGGCATTTATTACTAACTAATAATTTATGAAATTAAATACAAATAATTATAAATATAAGGAATTGATCAGATGGTATAAGAAACCTATTAATAGCTTTCTTAAGAGATCTATAAATGATCAAATTCCCATATTAAAAAAGCACATAGTAGGCAATAATGTCTTGTTTATAGGGCTTTCGGACTTTAGTAAAAAATTTACCTCACCTAAAAATATGAGTTTCATTTCCATTGATGAGATAACATCATCTGATCACATAACTGAATCAAAAAGATTACCTTTTGAAGATAATTCGCATGATGTAATTATTATTCTACATGCTCTTGATTATACAGATAATCCTTATGAGCTTGTTAGAGAAATAGATAGAATTGCAACAGATGACGCAAAGGTTGCAGTAATAGGATTTAATAAATTTAGTTTATGGGGAATATTAAAACCATTTATGAATAAACTTTCCCCTCCATGGATATTAAATTTCCATTCGTTATATAGTGTCAAAGAATGGTTTAAACTACTTGGATATGAGCAAGACTATAAAGATACTTCCAGTTTTTTTCCTATATCCTCAAAAACATTTTCGAAGTATCTTAATAAAATTAATTTTGTTCAAAAAATAATGGCTAGAAATTTGGGCGGCTTATATTTTTTTGCGTTTAAAAAAAAGATAATTCCTCTAACTCCAGTGAAATTACAATTCAAAAATAAGCTATTTTTGTCATCTTTTCCAAAATCTACAACTAACATGGTCAAATGAAAGAGACAAAAGTATATACTGATGGAGCATGTAGTGGCAATCCTGGTTCAGGTGGTTGGGGCGTTGTCGTAATCACTGACAAACCTTATCAATATTCTGGTAGTGAAGAAAATACTACTAACAACCGTATGGAATTAAAAGCAGCAATAATGGGGATAAGCAAATCAGAGATTAGCCGAAAAATAGTTCTCCATACAGATTCAAAGTATGTTAAGGATGGCATTACGAGCTGGATTAAGAACTGGAAAAATAATAATTGGTTAACAAGTTCGAGAAAGCCAGTAAAGAATCAAGACTTATGGCAGGAGCTTGATACGCTCAATAACAAATATGATGTGGAGTGGAAATGGGTTAAAGCTCATCAAGATAACTCTTCGGAGGAAAGTAGATTCAATAATATGGCTGATGAATTAGCAAGAAACGGAGCGTTAGAGTGCAAAGATTGATAGTACTGGATACTGAAACAACAGGGCTAGATGTGGACAGTGGACATAAAATTATAGAAATAGGATGTATAGAGATTATTGATAGGAATATAACAGACAATTCTTTTCATAAATATATTAACCCACAGAGACTCATAGATGAAAAAGCATATGAGGTACACGGGATATCAAATGAGGATCTAAAAGACAAGCCTATTTTTGATGATATTATAGATGAGTTTGCACTATATATATCTGACTCACCACTGATTATTCATAATGCTCCTTTTGATCTTGGTTTCTTAAAATCTGAGTATATTCAATCTAATCATGATAATGCAGCTTTAGAAAATTCTAGAGAGATTATAGATACGCTGAAAATTGCAAGGAAAGCCTCACCTGGCAAAAGAAATACGCTTGATGCTTTGTGTTCTAGATATTCGGTTGATAATACTGATCGTAGTTTACATGGAGCTTTGTTAGATGCTCAATTGCTTGCAAAAGTGTACCTTAGAATGACGCAGGGACAAACTCTCATCAAAGGATTGAGTGAGGCTCATGTTGACAAGAATCATGATACGAATGCTATTACTGAGAACAGAAAAGCAAAGATAATATATGCCGATATACATGAGATAGAAGAGCATGAAAATTATTTTAAAAATTAATTTACCTTTTTTTAAGTATTCTATCTTTTGAGCGTTCCCACTCTCTATTTTTAATATCTGCTCGTTTGTCATGTGTTTTTTTACCTTTAGCAAGTGCTATTTCAAGTTTTATTAGAGAGGCTTTTGTGTATATTTTCGTTGGAACTATAGAATAGCCATTTTGCTTAATTTCATTTGATAAATTTATTAATTCTCTTCTATTTAATAAAAGCTTTCTAGCTCTCCTAGAATTTACTTTATCTGAATCAGATGTATTAGATAATACCTTAAGATGTGAATTGATAAGAAAAGCCTCATTTTCATTAATTGTAATATAACTCTCAGAAATCTGGGCATGACCTAACTTTATGCTTTTAACTTCCCAACCATGTAAATTTAACCCAGCTTCAATTTTTTTAAGTAGAAAATATTTAAAAGTCGCTTTTTTATTGGTGCACAATATATTCATATATTTATGACATTATGTATAATAGTAAATATCATAATAGCATAATATTCAGGAGATCGATATTAAACCTAATAGTAGAAAATCAATACATGGTCAATGGTCATCGCGTCTTGTCTTTATTTTTGCAGCAACAGGGTCAGCTGTCGGCCTTGGTAACATATGGAAGTTTCCATGGATGACAAGCGAGTATGGTGGAGGAGCCTTTGTAATAATTTATATTTTAAGTGTTTTATTAATAGCATTACCCATAATGATCGCTGAAGTCTTGGTTGGGAGGCATGGCAAACAAAATCCAGTTGGAAGTCTTAAATATTTATCTCATGAATCTAGCACTTTTGCCATTCAGGAAATAGATAATGATCTTAATAGGGTAAGAGTGAAATCACAAAAGTACTCTAATGCAGATGACTATACTAATTGGCAGTTAGTTGGGTGGTCAGGCATGATTGCTGGTATTCTGATATTATCCTTCTATAGCGTAATAGCTGGATGGACTATGTCTTATATATTTAAAGCATTAACAGGTTCTTTTGAGGGTATTGATGTTGAACAATCAAAGTCATTATTTAATAATTTTGTAAGTGATCCTGAAAAACTTCTAGGGTGGCATACATTATTTATGCTGTTAACCTGTTATATTGTTTCCAAGGGTGTTAAAGGTGGCTTAGAGAAATCTGTAAAGATACTTATACCAGGTTTATTTATTTTATTAATTGCTCTAGCATTCTATGCATCAACGCTGAGTGGGTTCTATGATGGACTTAGTTATATGTTTATACCTGATATGTCTAAAATTGATAGCAATGTAATCTTAGGCGCAATGGGGATGGCGTTTTTTTCACTAAGCATTGGGATGGGGTCTTTAATGATATATGGGTCATATTTATCAGATGACTCATCGATATCATATGTGACAACTATTGTCGCATTTGCTGATACATTTGTAGCAATTTTAGCAGGAGTCATAATTTTCCCAATCGTATTTACTTATAACTTAGATCCTTCGACCGCTGGTCCTGGTTTAATATTTCAAACTTTACCAATAGCATTTGGAGCAATGCCTGGCGGCAACATAGTGGCGACTATATTTTTTATTCTACTTTTCTTTGCTGCTATTACTTCATCAATTTCGCTAATTGAGCCCGCTATCACTTATATGATAGAAAAAAACTCAATAACACGTTCCGAAGCAAGCATTAAGTTAGGAGCAATTACATGGTTGCTTGGTATAGGCACGATATTATCCTTTAGTTATGCTGCGGATTTAAAAGTATTTGGATACAATTTTTTTGACTTACTAGATAATTTTACATCTAAAGTAATGCTTCCACTAGGAGGACTATTAATTGCCATATTTGTTGGCTTTATCGTAAAAAGAAATATTGTTTTAAATGAACTAAATATGTCTACTGTTAAATTTGAACTATGGAGGTTATTAGTTCGCTATGTTGCTCCGGTAGCTGTAACGCTTATTTTTGTTAATGGACTGATGTAGTACATGAATTATATCAATAAATCAGAAAAAATTAATGTAACCAAAGAAATGATCTTTGAGTTGATAAATAACGTTGATAACTATGAAAAGTTTCTACCATGGTGTTCTCGCTCAACAATAATTTCAGACGAAAAAAATATCATGACCGCAGAAATAGAGATATCAAAAAGTTTGGTTAATTGGAAATTCACTACTAAAAACATTATTGAGAAAAACAAAATTATAAATTTAAAACTAATTGATGGACCTTTTAGTCACTTAGAGGGTTACTGGAAATTCGATACGATAGATGTATATAATACAAATGTAACATTATATTTAGAATATAAATTTGATAATAAGTTAATAGAGTTGTCAATTAAGCCAGTTTTTTCAACAATAATGTCATCAATTCTAGACTCATTTATCTCTGAAGCATTTAAATTAAAATCCAATGAGTAAAGTATTTCCAATAATCTTATATTATAATATTGAGGAAAATTTAAAGAATAAAACATTTAATATCCCGCCGAATATTTCAATCAAGAGTTTTGTTGAAAAATTTAACATAGAGTCTATATCACCTAACAAAGATTTTAAAATAGGAGTTTATGGTAAACTTATGAACGAAGATTACATTATTAAGGCAGAAGATAGGTTAGAGCTATATACAACAGTCAAAATGGATCCAAAAACACGCAGAAAGAAGCTAGCTAAGATCTGATTAGTTTACCCCCAATAGTTTATCGAGACCTCTTATGTCAGGCTCCACCATTAAGAATCTTTCTGCTTTACTCAAATACATATTGAAGATTTCGAAATATATTTTTGGAGATATATCAAAATATTTAGCAGACATATTGATTGCATTTACTTTGCTGATACCTAAACTTTGTCTTCTAAGTACTGAAGCTACTAATAATACTTTTTTATATTCATTAAGCGGATCTCCTATAGATCCAAAATATTTTTCTATATGTGTATCCTCAGGTAATGAGGTAATATATTCTTGTAATTGTATGGGAATAACTTTGTTGTTATGAGTATATTCATTATATATTTTAATAAGATCTTGTTTATCATCTTCATATATCTTATTAGATAACAACCAATCAATTTGTATCGTATAGTACTCCCATTGTCTCAGACTAATCCAGTCTAACTCAGGAAGCTTATTATTTTTCATATCAAACCTTTTTTTGTTTTTTGCATTTGACAGAACAATATATAACCTGATCCCAGCATCTTTCCCATTTTTTTCTCCATTTGAAGGGGCGACCACAAACTACACAATTCTTTTCTGGTAAATCGCTTTTTTTCATATTATTTGTTTAGTTAAACATCTAAATATTATACAGAAATTATTGATATCAAGCACGGTTTGTTCTTTACAAATACATAGAAGTAATTATATTAATAGTTAATGACTGAAAAAAACAAATCTTTTAAAAGATTAATTCTAGAAACAATAAAGTTATTTATCATTATCGTTATTATGATATCTTTGTCGACTCTCATCTTGCTAGATTTCTTATAAAAGAAGAAATTCTATATAAGATCCATAATATTCAAGTTATGGAGGCGGCGGGAATCGAACCCGCGTCCGAGAGAACTCAGCCATTGGCACTACATGTTTAGTTTATCTTTAATTTAATTATTAAGCTGACGATAAACAATCTACTTAATAACTGTCTTGTTTTAATTTAACAGTGTAACAACAAGAATATACACTGCGGTCTTATCATTATGACTTCAGTACAAAGCATATAAGCCTACTCTGAGTGAAGCTAGCGGCAGTTAGGCTGCTAGGGCTAAAGGTTTATTTTCAGCGTTTATAGTTTTTTAGTAATTTAACGAGTTACTAAAAGCTCGACATGCACCTCAGGATTTGCAACCCACGTCGAAACCAGGTCGCCCCC
>JAURQW010000009.1 GCA_030835925.1 Gammaproteobacteria bacterium
AGGTGCAAGTGTTTATATCTGCGGAAGAAGACAATCTGTTTTAGATGAAACAGTAAATGAGATTACTGAAAATGGTGGTGAAATTAAAGGTTATGCTTGTGATATTAGAGTTTCAGAAGCAGTTAATGATATGATTGATACAATTTGGAAAGATGGTGGAGCTCTTACCGGTTTAGTAAATAATGCTGCTGGTAATTTTATTTCTCCTACAAAAGATGTCACTCCAAGAGGTTTTGAGGCTATATCAAATATTGTTTTTAGGGGATCTTTTTACTTAACTCATGCTTGTGGAACAAGATGGATAGATGAAGGTATTAAAGGATCAGTAATATCTATTTTAACTACCTGGATATGGAATGGAGGACCATTCACAGTCCCATCTGCTATGTCAAAAGCAGGTGTTAATATTATGACAAAATCACTTGCTGCTGAATGGGGTCACTATGGAATTAGATTAAATGCCATTGCTCCTGGTCCATTCCCAACAAAAGGAGCATGGGAAAGACTGAGCCCTGGACAAGATACTGACTCAAATGAAAATGATGCAAAGATACCAATGAGAAGAAATGGAGAAATGCAAGAGCTTAGAAATCTTGCTACTTTCTTAATGGCAGATGGCTGTGATTACTTAACAGGTCAAACTATTGCTATTGACGGAGCAAGTCATCTTGGATCAGCAGGAAATTTCTATCAAAGTCTTGATAAACTTACAGATGAAGATTGGGATGGTATTAGAAATATGATTAAATCAGCAAATGATTCTGATAAAGCAAAAAGATCTGTTTAAAAAGCTAATATAATAACCAATAAAATCATTTGTATTAAATTAATAGAAACACTTCTTAAATGAAGGGAGCCAAAGACTTTTTTGGCTTCCTCATTACCTTCTTTAACTAGATCTCTGTTCTTATTCAATAAGGGAACTAAAACTTGTCTTGAATAAAGAAAACCAATTACAACAATAGCCATAAGAAATGCCTTAAAAGACTCTCCTTGATATAAGAGAATAATCTCAATAAATATTGAAATTATTATTCCCCAAAAAAAATAAAGAGGAAAAAGTTTTCTTAAAAGCTTACCAGCATTTTCCTTATCTAAAGTTTTGTGGACATTAAATGCAATTCCAAATGAGTAAAAAATCATTATTGATAATAGAGCTACTGTTAGATATTCAGCCATTTTTTACCTATAAAATGTCATACCCAAAAAAAGGTATTATGTCTTGGTCAAGACTATATGATATTTCTAAATCCAAACTATAACCATAGCTTGGTATAGATCCACCTGAACTAGTATTACCTGCTGAATCTATAATATTTCCATTATCATTATTATCAACAATATTTATTGTCCCGGTCATGCTTCCGTGAAATTGGCAATTATAATAAAGTGTTGATGGTGCATCATTGGGAACAGTAAAAGTTAATTTTCCATTCGAAACACCATTATTTGTTATTCCATCATTATACTGATTGGATGAACCTGTACCCTGTATAGTTTTTATCAAGAAAGGATGACCTCCTGCAGTAACATCAAACTCGTATGTTTTACCTCTAACTAGAGTTAAAGTTGGGTCATTGCCTTCTAATCCCTCTGCGGCAAAAACATAGTCAGAAGCTCCGGAATTTTGAACTGTTATTGTTGAAGCTACTACCTCAGGAACTTGCTCAACAAAGCCATCAATCAGTATTTTTGCATCATTAGCCATTCCATTATGAAATAAACAGTAATAATAAAGAAGTGTATCAGATGATGAAGGTTCGAAAACTACAAACGCATTCTCAAGTGTCGTATCTGCTGAAAATGAAGATGAAAAATCTTGCTCGGTTACACTATCTCCTTTTATAAAATATTTTATACCACTACTTACCGATACCCCGTCATTATGTATTCCATTTTTTGTTTCAGAGATAGCTAGTGGATGATTTGATGCTGTTTCATCATTCAAATCAAATACATACTTTTTACCAGAAGAGAAGGAAAGGTCTGGGCTAAGTTCATTATTTAAATAGTATTTATTACCATTATCTTCTTTTTTAACTTTCACTTCATATAGTGTTCTAAATTCATCATCATAAACTATTTTGTTAGTATCTTTATTTACAGTTCCTGATGACGGAGCTGTTAAGTCAAAAATATCTACAAATTCGCTAAATGTCTTTATAGCTCCTAAGGTATTACTTGTAGTATTACCGCCTACATCATAAGAAAATTTATCAGCACCATTTATAGTGAATACTGTCATATTATCGCATGTTATTCTCAGCGCATCTTTAGTCACTGATATTGATTTTATTTTTGACCACTCAGGCAACTGAATAACATTACTGCCTTTTGTATCAATTATTGATACTGAGGCAGAATTCTTTTGTGAGACTAGTATATAGACATCATTGCCCTCTAATCCCCTGTATGTTGTGTCATCATTAGTTGGGATTATTATATCGTTACTTTCTGATAAATTTATTGTTGCCATTTTTTTCTCTCTCTTTAGTGCTTTAAGGATACCTAAGGTGCACAAGCTGATTATCAAATACCTAATTTAAAGAAAAAGATAACTATTACATTATTATTTTTTAATCAATTAATTTATTTTAATTAGCATGCGGTAATTCGTCCCACTGTGTTGTATAGCGCGGCGACAAATAAAAACTCCTACTTTTCCATTTATTTTTATCTTTTGATCTAACCTTACCCTGCATAATAATTCCTGAGCCAAATTTTTTATTTAAAGAATCTATCACTCTCATGCGTTGATCAGATAATGAGTAAGTAGTATTTTGAAATAAATCTTTTTGATGAATATCTGAGGGTATTAAGTCAAGCATCATAATTCCTGCTTTGTGGTAAGAATAACCAGGTTTAAAAATTTGATCTATCGCCTTTGATGCTAGTTTAATTATTGTAGATGTATCACAACATGGAAAATTGAGGCCAATCATAATACCACTATTATATTGCTTCTCTTTTTTAAACCTATTGGTTCGTAAAAAAATATAAATTCCTTGTGCCCTACTGTTTTGTTGTCTTACTTTCTCAGCCGCTCTTATTGAATATTCTGTAATAAAATCTTTTATAATAGTTTTACTATTTACAGGATTTCCAAATGATCGCGAACACATAATATTTTTTTTGGGCAAAATTTTATCAAGGTCCAAACATGATATACCCCTTAACTCATAAACAATTCGTTGCACAACAACTCCAAGGTATTGTCTTATTCTATTGGCTGATACGTCTCTTAATTCTAAAGCGGTACCAATACCTATCATTCTTAACTTAGATCCCCATCGTCGAGAAATTCCCCATATATCTTCGACATTAATATTTTTTAAAATCCTATTCTGCTTATCTTCTGTATCTAAATTAAAAATACCACTCTGACTCTTTTTAGCCATACTGTTAGCAATTTTAGCTAGTGTTTTAGTAGGGCCTAAACCAATAGAAACGGGTATCCCTGTCCACATCAATATATTTTTTCTCATTTGTAAAATATCATATTCGATATCACTATGATCTTGTTTATTCATTTTTAAGAAAGCTTCATCGATTGAGTAAATCTCTAACTCAGAATTTAATTCCATTAAAGAAGTCATTACCCTATTCGACATATCACCGTATAATGGGTAGTTCGACGAATAA
>JAURQW010000010.1 GCA_030835925.1 Gammaproteobacteria bacterium
TAAATTTATTAAAAAACATACATCTCAAGAAGGTGTAATCCATTGGGAAGTTTTGGATGAAACAGTACTCCATGTAGATTCACATGCTTGGCCTGCAGAAATGGTTGAAAAATATAAAACTTCTATGGAAGAAGTTATGAATCAACTAAGAAAAGAAAAGGAAAGAATATATAAGGGAAATGGAAGAGAGAAATACATCATAGAGGCAATTGCATGGGGGATTCACGAATCATCTTTCACAGATGAAGAAAAATTAAAACCTGTAAAGAGTCTATTGAAACCTCTGAATCGTGTTAATGAACTTTTAAATGGCTTTGGAGAATTTGATGGAAAACTTTTAAGTGATGAAGAAATAAGTCTAGCTAATCAATCTATAGCAGAAATAGTCAAAAAATATAAGCAAGCATGTAGGCAGGCAAGAGGTAAATCTATAAAATCTTTCTTTTATATGATAATTACTCTCCTAATAGTTTATATATATTTGACCATTGCATAAAATACTTCCCATAATATTGAGCTGTTTTTAAAGCAAATGGTGGTAGAAATGGTGGTAGAAATATAAAGAAATATTAAAGATTGTTTCTATCGCTAGTTAATAAGACTTGACATACCTCCCCGCCCGGGCTCGAACCAGGAACTAAACCTTAGGAGGGTCTTGTTATATCCAGTTTAACTACGGGGAGATTTTCTTCTCCATTGAATTGTATATAAAAAACTCTTAATGTACTATTACTGTTAATGAATATCTTATCCATAGATTCGTCTGGCCCAATGTTATCAATCGAACTCAAGATAAATAATGAGTCTTATTCATATTCAGATCAACAAAAAAGCAGGGCTAGTCAAATAATATTGTCTTCGATTGACAAGATTATGTCTGATAATAATATTGAAGTTACAGATTTGAACATGATCGTTTTTAATAAAGGCCCTGCTAGTTTCACGGGCACCAGAATAGCAGCATCTGTTTGTCAGGCTATCGGTTATACCTTGAATATACCGGTTATTGGTGTCAATGCGCTTTCACTTATGGCTTTTAGTTATTTTTCCAAAGAGTCTTTTTCTAGAATATCCTGTATTAAAAAAGCTTATGGAGATAAATATTATATTGGTGAATTTGATATTGAGAAATCAGGTTACTTGCCTATGAAAGAGTTATCTTTGTCATCAGCTAGTGATCTAACATTTAACCCATCGGTGTATTATGTATCTAACTGTTGGGATCAAATTAAATCTACCATTGATAAAAGTATTCTTGATGGAATAAAAACTATAGATCAAGAACATGATACTAACGCTAAATTATTATTAGAATATATATGTTCATTGGGTGAGAATGGCAGTGAGTTTGATTTGAAGATGACATTTCCTGATTATGCAAATCATACAATTGATATTTAGACTATAATTTCACCTAATTTATTACCAACTCTAACTAATTTTCCTCTTTTGAGATTGGTTGATAACTTGACCTTATCATTAAACAGTAGAACTACTGTAGATCCACTTTTAAACATCCCTAATTCTTCACCCTTAATTATATTAATCTTCTTTCTATCATAATTAGATTTAATAACTTTTTTCGGAGCAGGTGGCGAAACTTCCCCTGACCATACTGTTTCAATCGAAGAAACATTTATCGCAGCGACAAATACAACAGTAAAATATATTTCATTATTTTTGAAACTACAGACTAGTCTCTCATTTCTAGAATATAGATTTTTTATTGCATTAACTGCATGCGTCGCAACGCTATATAATCTTCCAGGCACATAAGTTGTTTTGCTTAATTTGCCATCTAAAGGCATATGTACTCGATGATAGTCTTTAGGAGATAGATAAATTGTTATAAAAGAACCATCTATATATTCATTTCTCAAATCTTTATTATCACCTAGTAAGTCATCAACAGATATATACTTACCTTTAACTTGAACTATCGAGTTATTCTTAATTTTACCATACTCTAATATCTTGCCATCGCATGACGATACAACTGAGTCTTTATTTTTATCAATTTTATGTACACCTTTTTTTAACTTTCTTGTAAAGAAATCACAAAATGTCTCATACTCATCTATTGATTCTCTTTCACATTCTTTTAAATTTATTTTAAATAATGAAATATAAAGATTAATCAGATATTTAGTTAATGGGTGTTTCGTTCTTGTGATTATATATGTAAATCTTGAAAATAAATGATGAGGTAAAAAGAATAACCAATATGATTTTAGAATATCTTTAAATGACTCTAAAGTTTTTTTATTCATTAATTAGTCATCCTTGATAGGTCAGAAATAATTAATTCATCTTTAATAGGTGGAGTATAAAGACCCATTAATTTTGATTCCTTATTAATTAGAAAGATTGCACCTGTATGATCATAAAAATCTATAGACCCTGTACTCGAGACCTTTTTAGCATAAACTCCAGATTTCTCAACAAGTTTTTTTACATTAGTATCATTTATAGAGAGCCCAATAAAATCATTATTGAAGTACTCTACATATTGTTTAATTTTACTTAATTCATCTTTAGGATCTATTGATATAAATAGTAATTGAATATCTTTATCTTGAAGTTTTGCAAAAATCTTATTAGCTCTTGCGAGTGTATCTGGACAGAAATCTGGGCAGCTAGTATAACCAAAAAAAACAATAGTAATCTTATCCTTTAAAGATTGATTGCTAAATTTTTGATTTTTTGTTGATCTAATCTGAACATTTTCATCTAAGAACATGTTTTCTGAGTATAGCTTCGTATAGTTAACCTTATTTTTAGGCTCATCATTTACGAATACGACCATTAGTAAAAGGAAGGCAATTCCATATAAGATGTATGATTTATTCATTGTCGTTCAATTATTCCTCTATTTAATATATAATACTAGGGTAAATATATGATATTTAGATCCAATTTACTAATTATTTGAAGTTCTTATTATGTCAGGAAACACATTTGGAAAAATTTTTACTCTCACAACCTTTGGAGAGAGTCATGGAAAAGCATTGGGCTGCATCATTGATGGATGTCCTCCTGGTATTAGTTTGTCAGAAAATGATATTCAAAAAGATTTAGATAGGAGAAAACCTGGACAGTCCAAATATACAACTCAACGCAAAGAAAGTGATAAGGTAGAGATATTATCTGGGACCTTTGAAGGGAATACAACGGGAACGCCCATTAGTTTAATTATTTTCAATGAAGATCAACGCTCTAAAGATTATAGTGAGATTAAAGATAAATTCAGGCCAGGCCATGCAGACTATACATATAGTAAAAAATATGGATTTAGAGATTATAGAGGAGCAGGGAGATCGTCCGCTAGAGAAACCGTTGCAAGAGTAGCGGGTGGAGCTGTCGCAAAGAAGGTTCTAAAAGATACAATTAATTTAGATATCTTCGGCTATGTATCACAAATTGGAGAACATAAAGCCAAAAAAATATCTAAAAAAGATATAGAATCTAATCCTTTCTTTTTCCCTGATAAATCAATGGTGTCTACTTTGGAAGATTATATTAATACAATTAGAAAATCTGGTGATTCAATAGGTGCTGAAGTAACGGTAGTAGCTGAAAATGTTCCATCAGGTTTGGGCAATCCAGTATTTGATAAGCTTGATGCCTTAATTGCATATGGCATGATGTCAATTAATGCTGTTAAAGGTGTCGAAATAGGCAATGGTTTTTCTGTGATTAATCAAAAAGGATCAGAATGTAGAGATGAGATCACCAGCAAAGGTTTTTTGTCTAATAATGCTGGAGGAACTCTTGGTGGAATATCATCTGGTCAGGACATTATTGTTAAGATGGCCCTAAAACCTACTTCGAGTATACTTATACCAGGATCTACAGTTACTGCTGATAATAAAGATACTACTATAGTAACTAAAGGTAGGCATGACCCATGTGTTGGTATCAGGGCTACGCCAATTGCTGAAGCGATGTTAGCTTTAGTATTATGTGATTTATATTTACGTGATAAAGCTCAAAATTCTAGTTAACACATAATTAAACTATGAAAGAAACTCTTTATGATAAAATTTGGAACGAACATTTAGTTCATCAGAATACTGATGGATCTGCATTAGTTTATATTGATCGACACCTTATACATGAGGTGACATCACCACAAGCATTTGATGGGTTAGACATAGAAAAGAGGAAAATTTGGAATAAAGATTCGATTTTTGCTGTCTCTGATCATAATGTGCCAACAAAAAATAGATCATCAGGTATTAGTGATAAAATTTCAAAACTTCAAGTCGATACCTTGACGAAAAATTGTCAGAAACATAATATTAATTACTTTGATTTAAATCATATAAATCAGGGCATAGTTCATGTAATTGGACCAGAGCTTGGTATAACACAACCAGGAATGACTTTGGTGTGCGGGGATTCTCATACCTCAACACATGGGGCTTTAGCATCTTTGGCGTTTGGTATTGGCACCAGTGATGTAGAGCATGTTCTAGCTACTCAATGTATAAATCTAAAAAAAGAAAAAAACTTTAGAATCAATATTAGCGGCAGACTTGAAGATCATATTTCTTCTAAAGATTTAATACTTCATATAATAGGTGTTATAGGTACTTCCGGTGGCACGGGTTATACAATAGAATTTGCTGGAGAGTGTATTAATAATATGAGCATAGAATCAAGAATGACTATGTGTAATATGAGTATAGAGGCTGGTGCTAAATCAGGTTTAATTGCTTTTGATGAAATAACTTACAATTATATGTTAAACAAAACCTATGCTCCTTCAGAAAAATATTTTGATAATGCAGTTAAATATTGGGAGTCTTTAATTAGTGATGTTGGCGCTAAATTTGATAAAGAAATATCTATAGATGCTAGCGATATTCTTCCTCAGGTTACATGGGGAACTTCTCCGGAAATGACTACGAATATAGATGGTAAACTCCCAGATCCGGATGAAGAGAGTGATGTTAATAAAAAAGAATATATTAAAAGAGCTCTTGCATACATGGATTTGAAACCAAAACAAGAAATACAATCAATTGCAATTGATAAAGTATTTATTGGTTCTTGTACAAATTCTAGAATAGAAGATCTAAGACAAGCTGCTAGGGTACTTAAGGGTAACAAGATTAATAAAACACTAAAACAAGCTATAGCTGTTCCTGGATCTGGTCATGTAAAAAAGCAAGCCGAGGATGAAGGTCTTGATAAAATCTTCATTAAATCAGGTTTTGAGTGGAGAGATCCTGGTTGTTCAATGTGTCTCGGGATGAATGATGATAGTCTGCTACCATACGAGAGATGCGCATCAACATCTAATAGGAATTTTGAGGGAAGACAGGGTGATAAAGGAAGAACTCACTTGGTGAGTCCTTCGATGGCGGCAGCTGCTGCGATCAAAGGACACTTTTGTAATGTAGTGGATTTTCTCAATGAAAAATAAAATAATAACAGGACAAGCTATACCATTTACTCAAAGTAATATTGATACGGATGCAATCATTCCAAAGCAATATTTAAAGTCAATTAAGAAATCTGGCTTTGGACCGTTTCTATTTGATTCATTACGTTATCTAGACCCTGGAGATTTAAGCACAACTTCAAGCCGTAATGTTAATCCTGATTTTATACTTAATATAGAACCTTTTAAAACAGGAAATATCATTGTGGCTAATGATAACTTTGGCTGTGGATCATCCAGAGAACATGCCGTATGGGCTTTAAAGGATTTTGGAATAGAAGCTATTATATCCTCATCTTTTGCAGACATATTTCATAGAAATAGTTTTAAGAATAGTTTGTTATTAATTTGTATCACCAAGGATGATATTGAAGTTCTATTAGATGATATTTCCGGCTCAGCCAAATATGAATTGACAATAGATATTCAAAATCAGACAATAAAAACGCCCAATAATACGGTATTTAGTTTTGATATTAATCCTTCTGACAAAGAGAGAATAATTTTGGGATATGATGATATTGGATTGACATTGCAACATTCAGATAAAATAAAGGAATATGAGAGTAAAATGAAAATAAAAAAACCATGGATGTTTGAGGATAATCATGAGTAAAACTAATATTTTGTTGTTACCTGGCGATGGAGTTGGCCCAGAAATCATGCAGGAAGCTACCAAGGTAATCAATTTGTTAAATGACTTAGAGTTATGTGACATAACATATAATTCCGCAGATATTGGCGGTATAGCCATTGATAACCATGGTAACCCATTTCCAGAAGAAACTGCTAAGAAATGTTTAGAATCTGATTGTATTTTACTTGGCGCTGTTGGCACCAAGAAACATGAAAACAATGAAAATAATCTTAAACCAGAGTCAGGGCTTTTAGCTCTTCGTAAATCTTTAGATTTATATATCAATGTTAGACCTATTTTTTTATTCAACTCTTTAATTGATAGTTCTTCACTCAAGCCTGAATTATTAAAAAATCTTGATATCGTTATAATAAGAGAGCTCGTTGGAGATGTATATTTTGGAGAACCTAGAGGATTCAAAGGTGAGTCTGGAAATAAAATTGGATACAACACTATGTCATATTCCACAAATGAGGTGAAGAGAATTGCTGAGTATGCTTTTGATTTAGCTTCCAAGAGATCTTCCAAGGTTACGTCTGTAGACAAGGCTAATGTTCTTGAAGCTTCCCAGGTATGGCGTGAAACAGTAGAAAAAATAAAATCTACTAATTATACTGATATTGAATTGTCTCACATGTATGTTGATAATGCTGCAATGCAATTAGTTAAAGATCCTAATCAATTTGACGTGATTTTGACAGGTAATATCTTTGGAGATATTCTCTCTGATGAAGCATCAATGTTAACCGGATCAATTGGTATGCTGCCGTCTGCTTCTTTATCTTCGTCCTCAGGTGTTTATGAACCTATTCATGGATCTGCACCAGATATTGCAGGAAAGGGAATTGTGAATCCAATAGCGATGATTTTATCTGTAGCGATGATGTTTGAGTATTCCTTAAATAATCAAAATGTTTCCTCAATAATTAAAGAGTCAATAAATAGTGTGTTAAATTCAGGCTATAGAACAAAAGATATCTCATTGAGCTCAGAATATGTAGATACATCCAAAATGGGTGATGCTATAGTTCAGGAAATTAAAAATAATGTTTAAAACTAAAAAAAAATATAACATTGCGATTGTTGGCGCAACTGGAATTGTTGGAGAATCACTTCTTGACATATTATATTCCAGGAAATTCCCTATAGATAATATAGTACCTCTGGCAAGCAAAAGATCTGCTGGTTCTCAAGTTAAGTTTGGTAATGACTTAATAGATGTCATTGCATTGGATGACTATGATTTTAAGGGGATAGATATTGCTTTTTTTTCTGCGGGGAGCGGTATATCTAAAATCTTTGCTCCAATTGCTGCACAGTCTGGAGCAGTTATAATAGATAATACATCAGAATTTAGATATGTAGATGATATTCCTTTAGTTGTTCCAGAAGTTAATCCTCATGATATTAAAAAACATAGCAAAACAAATATAATTGCTAATCCTAATTGTTCAACCATACAAATGCTTGTCGCTCTAAAACCTATCCATGATAGATATAAAATATTAAATATAAATGTGTCTACATATCAAGCAGTTTCTGGTTCTGGCAAATCTGGAGTTGATGAACTACTTCAGCAAACCCATAACTATTTAAATCAGCAAAAAATTCAACCATCGATTTATCCCAAGCAGATTGGTTTCAATGTCATACCTTTTGTAGATAGTTTCTGTGAAAATGATTACACAAAAGAAGAAATGAAAATGGTATGGGAAACTCAAAAGATTCTCGACAAAAATATTTCGGTTAATGCCACAGCTGTTAGAGTCCCAGTTTTAGTTGGCCATTCTGAGTCTATTACTATTGAGACTGCAAAGTCACTCGATATTGAAATTGTTAAAGAAGATTTTAAAAAACAAAAAGGGATTCAGTTGATGGATGATCCAAATAATGATGAGTACCCAACAGCTTTTGAAAATGGTCATGGAACAGATGATGTTTTTGTAGGCCGCGTTAGAAGGTCACTTGATAACGATAAGGTTTTGAATATTTGGGTTGTTGCTGATAATGTAAGGAAAGGAGCAGCATTAAATAGTATACAAATTGCAGAAGAATTAATTAAGGGGGATGCATGAATAAATTATTATCACTAATAGTTATAATTTTATTTATAACATATATACCATTAGGTCCTATAGATTATTCATCAAAACTTGCCGGAATATTTATTTTCTTAGAACAACTACAGTTAAATCTATCAAATACAATTAATATGTTCCTCGCATATACTATCAGTTTGATACTTGTAGTTTTTGATAATGCGTTGCCTGTATTATCCTCGTTATATAAAATGGCTTTATCATTACCATATGGTGAAATTAATTACCTATATGTCTTGATTGCACTAATTGTCGTCAGTTTCTTTTCTGAAAAGTTTAGGACAATAAATAACGAATTAAATAAAATTAGAAAAAGAATATCAACTTATAGAAAAGAAGATAAATCAACGCCTGTTAATAATACGACAGAAGAAATAAATTCGTTAAATCAAAAAGCAGTTGCAATCCTAGAATTACTTACTGAGATTAATAATGCTGCCAAGAGTATTAAGAACAATTATGTTAGATCAAAAAAAATTAGAAGAGCTAATTCAGCAATCCTTAGTGCAGAAAATTCTGCTACTAAAACAAGTTTAGCTAAAGATGAAGATAAGCTTATGAGGCTAAGAAAAGATCAAACTTTACAAGAAAATAAAGTTGATATAATAACGGAAGTAAATAATGATGATGTTATAAAGCCAAGTTTAGCTAAAGATGAAGATAAGCTTATGAGGCTAAGAAAAGATCAAACTTTACAAGAAAATAAGTCTGATGAAATAATGAGTGATGAAAATATATCTCAGATTGATCTAGCCAGAGCATTTATAGAAAGCAATGAAAAAGAAGATGCAATCAATTTAATTAAAAAAATTATTGATACTGGCACTGAAGAAGAGAAACACGAAGCTAAGCTTTTATATATGCAAGTTAAATAATGAGAATTGCGCTAACTATTGAATATAATGGCGCTAATTATTTTGGTTGGCAAAAACAGAAAACTCATAAAACTAAGACCATTCAATATCATGTAGATAGTGCAATATCTAAGATTGCAGATGATAATATTAATACTATATGTGCCGGAAGAACAGATGCCGGTGTTCATGCATATTCTCAAGTTGTGCACTTTGATACTACTAAGAATCGAAAAGATTATAAGTGGATCCAAGGGATCAATTCATTCTTACCACCTGATATCTTGGCGAAAGAAATCTATCATGTAGATAACGATTTCCATGCTAGATATTCTGTGATAGATAGAACATATAGATATGTTATTCTAAATCAAGAACATCCATCAACTTATCTTTTGGGCAATGTATTACATTTCAGTGATCAAATAAATATAACGAAAATTAAATCAACGTTTAAACATATAAAAGGGGAGAAGGATTATAGTTGTTTCAGATCATCTGGATGTTCGGCCAAAAGCCCTATAAAAAATATTAAATCAATTAAAATTCTCAAAGAGAATAACTTTATTTATTTAGATATAACTGCCAATAGTTTTTTATATCATATGGTTAGAAATATAGTTGGTGCATTATTAGATATAGGTATATCAAAGAACAGTCCTGAGTCTATTAAAAATCTTATTAATTCATGTGACCGAAGAAAATGTGGAAAAATGGCACCAGCTTCTGGCTTATACTTGATGTCTATCACATACCCAAGTAGATATAATATCTCTAAAAATAAAATCTTTAACCTTTCATAGAAATCTGATTTTTTATACCTATTTGCTAATACATGTTAATATAGGACATGACTAAAACTCAAATAAAATTTTGCGGTATCACCTCAGTTGAGGATTATTTATTTATCAATGATCTTATTGATGTAAATCTCGTAGGGATGATTTTCACAAATAAAAGTCCACGTTGTTTAACCACAGCAGGTGCAAATAAAATTCTTGAATCTACTAAAAGACAAAAATCAATCGTAGGTGTTTTCATGGATCAATCAGAGGATTATATAAACGATATACTAACAGAGGTTGATTTAGATATTTTACAATTCCATGGAGATGAGACTTTGGATTTTTGTAAGAGCTTTAATAAGCCGTTTATAAAAACATTACATATCAGTAACCAATCTCTCGTATATAATTCTGACTTTAAGAACGTTGCGAACTATTTTTTATTAGATACCAGTATTGATAACAATCATGGTGGAACAGGTAAGAAATTCAATTGGGATTTATTATCTAAAAATAATAAAATTTCAGATCTCATAAATAATTCCTCTTACTTTGTTGCAGGCGGTCTAAATCCCTCTAATGTTGCTGAATTGATTATTCAGCACAAACCATATGGTATTGATGTAAGTAGCGGATTAGAGTCAAGTATTGGTAAAAAGGATCATCTTTTGATGAAAAAATTTATAGAAAATGTAAGAATATCCGAAAAAGAAAACTATGAAAAAAATTAACTATAAATCATTTCCTGATAAAAATGGTCGTTTTGAGGAATTCGGTGGAAAATATGTCTCTGAGACATTAATGTATCCTTTGTCTGAATTAGAAAAAGCATATAAAAAAATTGCTAAATCGGTAAGTTTTAAAAAGGAACTTAATAATGAACTCTGTAATTATGTTGGCAGGCCTACACCTATATACCATGCATCTAGAATTAGCAAAGAATTAGGTTCTTGCAATATATTCTTAAAACGTGAAGACCTTAATCATACTGGAGCTCATAAAATAAATAATGCTATGGGACAAGCAATGCTCGCTAAAGCAATGGGCAAGACAAGAATAATTGCAGAAACTGGGGCAGGACAGCATGGTGTTGCAACAGCTACCGCTTGTGCTCGCTATAATTTAAAATGTGTTGTCTATATGGGTAGCGAGGATATCCAAAGACAGAAGGTTAATGTATACAGAATGAAATTATTAGGTGCTGAAGTTATATCTGTAGAATCAGGTTCAAAAACACTAAAAGATGCACTTAATGAAGCCCTTCGAGATTGGGTAACAAATGTTGATGACACACATTATATAATTGGTTCAGTAGCTGGCCCGCACCCGTATCCGATGATAGTGAGAGATTTTCAATCTGTTATTGGTCATGAATCTAAAATTCAAATGAAAAAAATAAATAAAAAAGCAGATATATTGGTTGCTTGTGTTGGAGGAGGGTCAAATGCAATTGGGCTATTTCACCCATACTTAAATGAAGCAGTTGATATATATGGAGTGGAGGCTGGAGGGTTTGGTCTAAATACTGGAAAACATGCCGCGCCATTAAACAAAGGCAAGCCAGGTATCTTACATGGAAACAGAACATATATTATGGAAGACCAAAATGGTCAAATTCAGTCAACGCATTCAATATCTGCCGGATTAGATTACCCTGGCGTTGGTCCTGAACATTCTTGGTTGAAAGATAATAAAAGAGTCAAGTATGTTTCTGTGACTGACAATGATGCCTTAAAAGCATTTTATTATCTGACTGAAAAAGAAGGTATCATTCCTGCATTAGAAACAGCGCATGCTTTAGCTTATGCTTTTAAATTAGCCAAAACTAAGAAAAATAAAAATATCCTTATCAATCTGTCTGGAAGAGGTGACAAAGATATTGATACTATTATATCTTTAAAAAGGATTAAAGTATGAATCGAATCAATAATGTTTTTAAGGAACAGAAGTCTGTCTTCATAACATATCTTGTATGTGGTGATCCTGATATCAATAGTACTTTGAAAATGATGCACTCTATGGTTGAAAATGGTGTCGATTTAATAGAGCTTGGTATACCATTCACAGACCCAATAGCAGATGGTCCAGTTATACAGAGAGGTATTGAGAGAGCTCTCAAGAATAGAGTATCTCTGATTGATATACTGAATTTAGTATCTAAATTTAGAGAAAAAAATAAAACAACCCCAATTGTTTTAATGGGTTATATGAATCCTATTGAAAATATGGGATATAAAAAATTCTCGTCACAAGCTAAATCAAAAGGCGTGGATGGTCTTTTAATAGTGGACCTACCTCCGGAAGAAGCAGGCAGTATTAATCAAGAACTATCTAAAAATAAACTTTGTCAAATTTTTTTAGCCTCGCCAACCACTGAAGATAAAAGATTAAAAGCTATTGCAAGATACTCATCGGGCTACCTCTATTATGTATCTCTTAAAGGTATAACTGGTTCATCATTGATCAACTATCAACCGATCAAAAAACGAATTAATAAGATTAAGAAATTATCTAAGAATAAAATCCCCGTAACAGTTGGATTCGGAATAAAAACGCCAGAAGCAGCAAGAAAGATTTCTATGTTTTCTGATGGTATAATTATAGGAAGTTCTATAGTAGAATTAATTGATAAGAATAGAAAGAATAAAGCGCTGATGCATAAAAAAATTAATAACTTTGTAAAGTCTGTAAAGTCTAGCTTGGTGAAATAATGAGTTGGTTAGATAAAATATTGCCTTCAAGAATAAGGGCTAATAAAGAAGAGAAAGGTTCTGTTCCAGACGGACTTTGGCATAAATGTATCAATTGTGATGCTGTAATATATCGTGCAGAATATGAAAAGAATTTGAATGTATGTCCAAAATGTAATCATCATGGAAGAATATCGGCTAGAAAGAGAGCTGAGATCATACTTGATTCTGATGATAAGCTTGAAATCTTTAATAATATTAAACCAGTTGATATGTTGAATTTCAAAGATAATGAAAAATATAAAGATAAATTAATATCAACTCAAAAAAGAACAGGTGAGAATGATGCCATGCTGGTATTTAAAGGAAGCATTAATAAAATTCCCGTAATTACTTGTATTTTTGAATATTCATTTTTTGGTGGGTCTATGGGCTCTGTTGTAGGCGAAAAATTCTCATCAGCAATTAAAATATGTATCGATGAAAAAAAACCATTAGTATGTTTTTCTGCAAGTGGCGGTGCTAGAATGCAGGAATCTTTATTTTCTCTTTTTCAGATGGCAAAAACTAGTGCATCTTTAAATGATTTATCTTCAGAAGGTTTACCATATATATCTGTTCTTACTGATCCTACAATGGGGGGAGTATCAGCAAGTTTAGCTATGTTAGGTGATATCAACATTGCTGAGCCAAATGCTTTAATTGGTTTTGCTGGCCCTAGAGTTATTGAACAGACTGTTGGGGAAAAACTACCTAAAGGCTTTCAGAAAAGTGAGTTCCTGCAAGATCATGGATCTATAGATTTTATATTAGATAGAAATAATCAAAAAAATAAGTTAGCGCAGGTTATTTCTTCTTTAATGAGTAACTATAACAGTGAAAAAAAATCTTAATACATTGCAGGATTGGCTAGACTGGCAACAAACACTCCATCCTCTAAATATTGATTTCAAACTTGAACGAATAAAATCAGTTTATAATAAACTTGATATTCAAGATATTGCGAAAAAAGTGATAATAGTTGCTGGTACTAATGGAAAAGGTTCAACTGTTGCTATCTTAGAGAGTATTCTGCATGAATCTAAAAAGTCTGTAGGGACATTTACATCGCCACATATCACTAGTTATAATGAGCGAATAAGGTTCAATAAGCAGGAGGTTAAAACTTCCGAATTAATTAATACCTTTAAAATGATTGATGATATCAGGGGAGATACAACTCTAACTTATTTTGAGTTTGCAACATTGACCGCATTTTACTTATTTAGTCAGCGAAAACTAGATTATGTGATTTTAGAAGTAGGTCTTGGCGGAAGACTTGATGCGACTAACATAATTGATAGTGATTTATCTATAATTACATCTATAGGCATAGATCATACTGAGTTTTTAGGAACAACTATCGAAAGCATAGCTATGGAAAAAGCTGGTGTCATGAGACCTTTTAAACCATGTATTTATGCTGGCAAAACACCACCTTCATCACTCTTTAAATATGCAAGTAAAGTTAAGTCAAGTTTGCAATATAATCAAAATAATTTTGAGTCAAAAAGACTAGAGAAGACATGGCTATGGAGTGACTCAACACATCAACTCGAGCTACCATTATTGCCTCTAATAGGTGATTTTCAGTATGATCATGCTGCGGCATCAATTAAAGCTCTTAAACTCATTGATCCTTCGCTGCTTGATAATATTAAATGTATTAGCGATGGTTTAAAAAATATATCTCTACTAGGACGATATCAAATTTTATCTTTATCACCAGAGATTATACTGGATGTTGCGCATAACGAAGATTCTGCTCAAAAACTTCAAGAAAACCTTAATAAATCTCCAGCAACTTATACAATTGCTATTATAGGTATACTAAGAGACAAAGATGTTTATAGTTTAATTAAACCAATGATGGATATTGTTGATAAATGGTATTGCGTAACAATTGATAGCGCTAGAGGCATGAATGCACAAGAAATTAAAACTAGAATGTCTACATTAATAAGCAATGAAAAAATATATACTTATGATTCAATGCAAGATGCTACTTGTAAAATTATCTCTGAATTAAATAAAGATAGTAGATTAATCGTCTATGGCTCATTTTATACTGTGTCAGAATATTTATCTTGTCACAAATCATCAAATATTAGTCAAGTAAGTGACAATGAATTTTAAAAGTTTATATTTCTTATTTACACTTATCATAGTACCAGTATATATCTTTTTTACTCCTGTTAAAGATTATATAGAAAACTTTAACAAGCTTACCTACTCGTTGGAAATGCCTAAAAATAATCTATCAAAAGATAATTATTCTATAACTGATGATCAATTCATAAACATAGACGGTAAATTTTTGTTAGAGCAAAAAATATCAGAGTCATGGGTTTTAATTTATCCAAATCTAAATGAAAAATCGAAAACTGATTTCATTGATAAAATTAATAATATAGGTATAACTTCGATGATTAAGCTTAAACAAAAAAATAATATTATCTATGGGATTGGTCCTTTCGTTGACAAACAAATGGCAGAAGATATCTCTATGAGGATTATGAAATCTACAGGTGAAAAAGGTGAAACAAAGAGACTAAATAACTGATGATTACCATAGATATAATTATTATAGTATTTCTTTCATATTGGGCGATTCATGGTTTTCTAAAAGGTTTTGCTTCTGAAATTATTTCATTAACTATTTGGTCTATTGCAATTTATCTGACATTAAATTTCTTTTATATCCCAGTGTCTTTTATTCAGTTTTACATAAGTTCTCCGGAACTATCATCAATTATTACTTATTTGTTCATTTTTTTATCCACTTTTTTTGTTGCAATGATTTCAGGGTTCTTTGTTTCTAAATTTGTCAATGTTATCGGCTTATATTCATTTAATAAAGCATTTGGCTTTATCTTTGGATTAATAAAAGGTCTTGTATTATGTTTATTAATTAACTTTTTTATTATAAATATGCAGCTGTCTGATAGTGAAATACTCTTAGATTCACGCTTTATCCCTTATTTTGACTATTTTTTGAATAATTTTTTGAAATCTAGTGATTCACTCTTTGATAGTTTCCAATTAAAAATATAAGATATAGCATATGTGCGGTATAGTAGCTGTTTATGGGACCAACAATGTAGTTCGCGATATATATGAGTCGTTAACAGTGCTCCAGCATCGCGGTCAAGATGCATCTGGCATCTTAACTAATCATGACGGGAAGATTACACTAAGAAAATCATTAGGGCTTGTCAGAGATGGTTTTGATCCAAAGCATATCAGTAGATTAAAAGGAAAGCTTGGCATTGGTCATGTAAGGTACCCAACAGCAGGTCATGCTGGAAGTTCCGCAGAAGCTCAACCTTTTTATGTGAATTCGCCTTATGGAATAGGTTTGGCCCATAATGGTAATCTTATTAATTCTTCAGATTTGAAGAAAAATCTTTTTTCTGAGGATCTTAGGCATATAAATACTAAATCTGACTCTGAAATCTTATTAAATATATTTGCTCATGAGCTACACCTTCATAGCAAAGAATCATTCACTCCAGATGATGTTTTCTATGCAGTTGCAGGTGTTCACAGAAGAGTACAAGGAGCTTATGCAGTTGTGGCTTTAATATCTGACCGAGGAATCGTTGCTTTTAGAGATCCTATGGGTATTAGACCTTTATGTTTTGGAACAAGAACTGTTGATGGTAAGACTGAGACAATGATTGCGTCGGAATCTGTTGCGCTGGATTCTGCAGGATTTAAGTTAGAACGAGATATTAAACCAGGCGAAGCGATATTTATTGATATTAATGGAAAAATTCATAATAGATTATGTACAAAAGATACAGGTCATTCTCCATGTATTTTTGAATTTGTTTATTTTGCAAGACCAGATAGTATTATCGATGGAATTTCAGTTTATTCTGCAAGGATGAAAATGGGAAAGTCTTTGGCAAAAAAAATTACTAACGAATGGAAAGATCATGATATAGATGTTGTAATGCCTATACCTGATACTAGCAGAATATCAGCATTAGAATTATCAATATCATTGAAAGTCCCATTCAGAGAAGGTTTCATTAAAAATAGATATATTGGCAGAACATTTATTATGCCTGAGCAAGAACAACGTGCTAAATCTGTTAAAAGAAAATTAAACGCTATAGCTTCTGAATTCAATAATAAAAATGTTTTGCTAGTTGATGATTCTATTGTCAGAGGAACTACTTCTAAGCAAATTATAGATATGGCTAGAGAGGCAGGTGCAAAAAAAGTATATATGGCATCTGCAGCTCCACCAGTAAAGTATCCAAATGTATATGGAATTGATATGCCTGCAAGTCATGAATTTGCAGCTGATGGTCGTACTGAAACTGAAATATCCAAATTAATAGGAGCTGATAGATTATTTTATCAAGATTTGGATGATTTAATAACAGCCGTGAAAGATAAAAGTCCTCATATTACAAAATTTGATTCATCATGTTTTGATGGAAATTATGTTACTGGAAATGTGTCAGAACAATACCTCAAAGAACTAGATGATCTTCGGAATGATGCTGCAAAAAATAAAGATAGCATCGACTCTCATGATGATGTAATGGTGTATTAATTATGTCTAGTCTTGATTATCTGCTTGATCAATCAATTAGCATTATTAAAGAAAAACATCCTAAAACTATTATAAAAGATTATCTTTTGATTTCACCTAATGATCAGAAACTAATTTATATTTCTGATAATAAAATAAAAGCATCTTATGCTGTTTCAACATCTAAGTTTGGTCTTGGTAATTTAAACGACTCATTTAAAACGCCGGTTGGCTTACATAAAATAGTTGAAAAAATTGGGAATGACATGCCAATATTTACTATTTTTAAAGGCAGAAAACCAGTAGGGAATAATATAACGCTTAATGATCTCTATGATGATAAAAAAATTCATGATGATCATTTTAAAAATCATGAAGATGTAATTACCTCAAGAATCCTAAGACTGAGGGGATTAGAGCCCAATATTAATCTTGGTGGAAATGTTGACTCATATAATAGATATATTTATATACATGGGACAGCTCATGAAGATCAAATAGGTAAAAAAGCTTCGCATGGCTGTATCAGAATGCGTAATAAAGATATTATTGAGTTGTTTAGTATGTGCCCCATAGATATGCATGTAATAATATTAGACAATTAAATTAATTAATTCTGATGGTTTTTTTATTACTTTATCAGCATGCCATGAGTCTGCTGAATCTTCTTTATGTATGAAACCAAAATCAGCTGCTACAGTATACATTCCAGCATTCCTGCCTGCTATTATATCTCTTTCGTCATCACCCACATAAACGCACTCGGATGGATTAATTCCAGTTATTTTTGAGGCTTCAAGCAATCCTTCTGGGCTTGGTTTTGGTTCGCTCACCATATCGCCCGTTATAAGGCATGCCACCTTATCATCTATCAATAATCCTTTTAGTATTTTGTTGACATACTTTGAGTGTTTATTTGTTACAATCCCCCAAGAAATTTGAATTTTGTTCATATGATCAATTAATTTCTTCATGTCATCTATCATTTTAGTATGGACAAAGCACTTATTAGAATATTCTTGAAGAAATTCTGCTCTTAACAAAGATGAATCAATAGATCTTTCATTTACATGTGAAGCATATTCAATAACACCAACAGCACCTCTTGAAATATGAGTTTTTAATTCAAGACAATCAACAGATTTAAATCTATTACGTGACAGTACGACATTTAATGCATTGCACATATCTTTTGATGTATCTGCAAGCGTTCCATCTAAATCAAAAAGCACACAATTAATATTATTCATTTTTTCGTAGATGTCATAAAATAGTTAATTTTCGTCATTGAGGAGAAGCTGAAACTATAATCAATTGGGTTTAGTTTAACACCTCTAATATCATCAATATCAAGACTGGCAAGTTCTAACATTTTTGCTAATTCAGATGGTTTTATAAATTTTTTATATTGATGCGTACCTTCCGGAACAATATTAAGTATATATTCAGCCATTATTTTAGCAAAAGCAAATGATACTATATTTCTATTTATTGTTGACAAGAATACTTTTCCACCTTGTTTGCATATAGATGAAATATCTTGTATTAACTTTAATTGATCAGGAACATGTTCTATTAACTCAAAACAAACTATAGCATCATATTTATGATCAATCTTTTTAATATGATCTTCTAAACTTATGTTTAAGTAATTAATATTATGGTTTTTTTCTTTTGCATGACTCTTGGCTATTTGAATAGTCTTTTTAGAAGCATCAAGACCTGTAACTTTTGCCCCCTTGTCTGTTAGTTCTTCTGCTAATATCCCGCCACCACAGCCAATATCAAGTATATTAGAATTTTTAATATTTATATGTTGTTGTATATAGTCAAGTCTTAGAGGAGTTAAGTTGTGTATTAATTTATATGGGCCGCGTTTATTCCACCATTCATGAGCAAATGAATCAAAATTATTAATCTCTTTTTCATCAATATTCATTTCAACACCTGGTTTTTAATTGATATAAATCTATCATATATCTTTTCTTCAATGATAGTCATTAATTTTTTGTTTTTCATTATGTATCTACCAGACATCCAAACATTATCAATATCATTAGATTTTAATTTCCTTTCTATACCATCAAATGAAGGTCGACCTCTTTTTAACAGTTCATTTATATTGACTGATATAATATCTGCTAAATATCCTTTAGATAACAATCCCACACGATTTTCTAGTCCTATAGCTTTGGCGGAATTTATTGTTATAAAATTGAGTAAATCTTTTGTTTTAATCTCTTCTTTTGATACATTTGATAATAGTGATAGGATTGAGATTTCCTCAAGCATATCTGGTGATGAATCATCAATCACTGAGCCCGATGACATTGTAATATTTATTTTATTATCGAGAATATTTTTAATATTAATATTTTTTGATGAAATTTTTGTATATTTGTCAATGTCTAGGTTTACTCTATACTTTCTTAATATCTTAATATCTTCCTCATTAAGATTTATTGTCTCTAATAAAGTAAATTTATTGTTCAAAATTTCCATTTTTTCTAAATATTCAATAGGTCTGCAATTATAATTCCCAATAGAATATTTAATTTCTGCTTCTGAGTTACGAACACTCATCTTAACTGGAATATCTAGTTCATTTGATATCTTTGATATTTTATGAAGTATCTCTTTAGATATATCTTTTATTGATTTGGGATTAAAGAAAAACTGTATGTCTGGATCACCATTATAATCATCAAAAACTCTTAGGGATTTATCTAAACATTGATTTTCATCATCCGCCCATTTACTTTTTGTATTTTGAATGCCTAATCCTATGGTACATCTAACATTTGTTTTCTTCGCTTGGTCAATCATCGACTCTGGAAATGCGCCGCTATCACACAGTGTTGTTATCCCTTTTTTAATCATTTCAAGAATGCTAATCTTTGATGACACATCTCTATGACATTCATCAAGTGGGTCATTTTTATAATCAGTATATAAATTATTCTTTATCTTTTTTTTAATGCTATTTTGATTATGCCTCCATAATATTGATGAGTCGTTATAACTATTGATTAGTCCTGGTAGAATTATATGTTGCTGTAATAATATTTTATCATCTGTTGAATATCTTTTTGCGACTTGTGATGATGGCATGATGTCTTGAATTGTATTTCCATCGACAACAATTGAGTGATCCTCTAATAATGAGTTATTTTTATCATCAAGCATCCATTTAGTGCTTATAATTTTGTCTACATGATTCATAGTAAATATTATACTTAAATTATTTAAATTTTTCCTGTGATTTAGTGAAGATAGCCATTAAATCCAATATCATGCCTTATTTGGATAATTATAAATTATGTCGTGTATATGACTGGTTTATGATAAAATACTAATTTAATATCCTATAAAGGAACTTCATCATTATATGGCAGAAAATCAAGAAATAAGATTCGAACAAGAAATGAGGCAATCATATCTAGATTATGCCATGAGTGTCATCGTAGGCAGGGCATTGCCGGATGTTAGAGATGGACTAAAACCAGTTCATAGAAGAGTATTATTTTCCATGCATGAATTAAATAATGGATGGAATAAAACATATAAAAAATCCGCTAGGATAGTTGGGGATGTGATTGGTAAATATCACCCACATGGAGATTCAGCAGTATATGATACGATTGTCAGATTAGCCCAACCATTTTCCATGAGACACCCATTGGTAGATGGCCAAGGTAATTTTGGTTCAGTTGATGGTGACTCACCCGCCGCAATGAGATATACGGAAGTAAGAATGTCAAAAATATCTCAAGAGCTATTGCAAGATATTGATAAAAGAACAGTTGATTTTTCACCAAACTATGATGGATCTGAAAAAGAGCCATCAGTTCTACCAACAAGGGTTCCGAATTTATTAGTAAATGGTTCAACTGGTATAGCGGTAGGGATGGCCACCAACATACCGCCGCATAATTTGGTTGAAGTTATAGATGCAACAATCGCAATAATAGATGATCCGTCATTGTCCAAAAAAGACAAGATTGATGAATTAATTCAGAAAAGCAATATTCAGGGTCCAGATTTTCCTACATATGGAGAAATTAAAGATAACGGTGGCATTAGAGATGCACTCTTAAACGGAAGAGGTTCTTTTAAAATCAGAGCAAAACATATTGTTGAAAAAAAGGATAATGATAAAACATCAATCGTCTTTACCGAGTTACCATATCAGGTTAACAAAGCGAGATTAATTGAGAATATTGCTCAATTGGTCCGGGACAAAAAGATCAATGAGATCAGTCAGTTAAGGGATGAGTCTGATAAAGATGGTATGAGGCTTGTTGTCGAAATAAAAAGAGGTGAGCAACATGAAGTTGTATTAGGTTCTTTGTATAAGCATACAAATGCTCAAATATCATATTCTGTGAATATGGTATGCCTTGTTGACGGTGAACCAAAAACTCTTGGTTTCATGGAAATCTTAAATGAATTTATTAAACATAGGCGCGAGGTTATCACAAGAAGAACTTTATATGATCTTGAAAAAGCTAAAAATAAAGCTCATATATTAGAAGGCCTAGGTATTGCTTTGTTGAATGTAGACGATATTATCGCTCTTATAAAGAAATCCAAGAACACCATTGAAGCAAAGAGTTCATTAATATCTAAAGGTTGGAAACCAGGACAGTTAATTAAATTCCTTGGCATTGTCGATAAACAAACAGAAAACTTTATACCAAGCGATACCGAGTATGGATTAAATGGCAAAACATACAAATTGTCTGCCACTCAAGCTCAAGCTATTTTAGATCTAAAGCTACAGAAACTAACTAATTTGGAGCAAGAAAAAATATTCTCTGATTATGAAATGACGATAACAGAAATAAAAAGATATATTAAAATTCTTACTCATACTGATGAGTTGGATGCAGTCATGAAGTTAGAACTTAATGATGTAAAAAAAGAATATGGCGAACCCAGGAGATCACTTGTATCTCAAGATGAAGGTGAGTTAAGAAAAGAAGATTTAATTAAAAAAGAAGAAGTCATTGTTGTTTTAACTAAGGCTGATTACGTTAAAAGACTGCCAGCTACTGATTTTAAAAGTCAACGGAGAGGTGGCCGAGGCATTAATGCAACAAAGTTTAAGGATGGTGATGAAGCCAAGCTTTTATGCCAAGCGCATACACATGATATAATTTTATGTTTTTCTACACTAGGAAAAGTTTATGCTATTAGAGCCTTTGATATTCCTGATCCAAGTAGACAAGCGAGAGGGAGACCAATTAATAATGTTTTACCATTGGAGACCAATGAATCAATTAGTACTTTTGTTGTAGTTAACTCATTTGAAGAGGATGCTTATTTATTTTTGTCGACTAAAAATGGCATGATAAATAAAATCCCTATAAATCTCTTCAAAAAAATTAGGGCTACAGGATTAAAAGCTATACTTCTTAAATCAGGAGATGAGCTACTTGGTGCCCACTATACTGTTAAAGATGAACATATCATGTTAGTAGCTCAAAACGGTAAAGCCATTAAATTTTTAGAGAGTGATGTTAGAGAAAGATTTAGAGGAACATTAGGAGTTAAAGGAATAAACCTTTCAGGCAAAACTAAGTTGATTTCTATTCTTAAACCTATAGATGGTGAAATTATAACAGTGACAGAAAATGGTTATGGTAACAGAGTATCTGTTGAGAATTATAATATACAAAAAAGAGGAGGCGTTGGAGTTATTGGTATCAAAACCAGTAAACGAAATGGACAAGTTGTAGGCGCTGTAAATGTAAATCAAAATGACCAAATAATTATGATTACAAACAAAGGTAAAACAATTAAAATAGCAGTAAGTGATATGCCTATAATCGGTAGAAATACACAAGGCGTGAGGCTTCAGGTACTTCAAGATGATGAAAAACTTGTAGCTATTTCAACAGAAACTATTGTTAATGATGAATGATTTAAGCAAAATTAGAGCCGTAATAGATAAACTTGATAAGCAAATCATAAAAAATCTCAATGAAAGAGGCAAGCTTGCTCAAAAAATTAAAAAAGCGAAGTCATTGTTGAATAACAATAATATTTTCCGTCCCGAGCGAGAAGCTCAAATACTCAGAAGTTTAGAAAAATCTAATGACGGTCCATTAACAAATGAAAATTTACGTTCAATATTTCGTGAAATTATATCTTCATGTCTTTCATTAGAAAAAAAACTCAAGATTAGTTGTTTAGGCCCAGAGCAATCATATAGTAATATTGCCCTTGCAAAATTTTTTGGTTCATCAGTAGATATAAATTTTTATGACTCTATAAATTCTATATTTGATGATGTTAATACTGGGAACATGGATTTTGGTATTGTTCCTATTGAAAACTCTAATCAGGGTAGCATTAAAATTACTATAGACCGGCTGATTAAAGAAGATATAAAAATTTGTGGTGAAATTAACCTTACGATCAAACATTGCCTTTTGTCTCACTCTAAAAACCTGAGCAACATTAAAAAAATATATGCTCATGAACAAACATTTCTTCAATGTAATGATTGGTTAACTAAAAATATGCCTGCTGCTCAAAGAATATTTTGTTCTAGTAATTCTGCAGCTGCAAAAAAGATTAAGAAAGTTAAAAATATTGCCGCTATAGCAAGTAAAAACTGTTCTACTTACTATAAGATTCCTATTTTAAAAAATAATATTCATGATATTGCTGATAACACAACTAGATTCATAGTAATAGGTAACCATGATATTGATATAAGTGGAGTTGATAAAACATCAATTCTTGTATCAGTTCAAAATAAAGCGGGAGCACTCAAGAATTTGCTTGAGTCGTTATCTACCAATAGAATTAGTATGAGTAAAATCGAATCAATACCAACAAAAATTAATAACTGGGAGTACATGTTTTTGCTAGATATTGATGGACATACTAACAGTAAAAATGTTTCATCTGCGCTTAAAGATATCAAAAAAAAGAGTACTTTCTATAAATTTTTGGGTTCATATCCAAAAAGTATTTAAGTTAAAATTATGAAAACAACAACTTATCAGCCGGGTAAAAATATTGACGATATTAGAAAAAAATATAATATCAAAAGAGTTATAAAACTTGCATCAAATGAGAATCCTTCTGGCCCTAGCATAAAAGCTATTAATGCTGGTGTTAAAATACAAAAAAAAATTAATCGTTATCCAGATAGTCATTCTGTTAAGTTAAAGCATGCTATTAATAGTTTTCTTTCAAAACCATTTATAAAATCTAATAATATTATTATAGGAAATGGCTCAAATGAAATCCTTGAATTTGTTGCAAGACGTTTTTTGAATGAGAAATCTGAAGTATTGTTTTGTAAACATTCATTCTTGGTTTATAAAATTATCTCTAAGAATATGAATGCTAAAATCATTGAATCAAAACCTGTTAATGAGCCTGGTTCAAATTATCTATCTATAGATCTACAGGATATGAGCAAACGTATTACCAGCAAAACTAAAGTTATATTTATAGCAAATCCTAGTAATCCGACCGGGACAATCTTAAAAGTAAAAGAAATAGATGGTTTTATTAAAAGAATTTCTAAAAAAATAATTGTTGTAATAGACGAGGCATATTATGAGTATGCACTTTTCAGAGGTTTTAAAAGCGCAATCAATTTACTAAAAAAATACCCTAATGTAGTTATAACTAGATCCTTTTCTAAAATACATGCTCTAGCTGGCCTCAGAATTGGTTATGGTATTGCATCAGACTCTATTGCTAAAGACTTTAATAATTATAGGCAGCCATTCAATATTAACTATATTGCTCAGGAAATGGCAACAGTATCATTAAGCGACAAATCTTTTGTTAATAAAAGTTTAAAAGAGAATCATGAAGGAATGATTTACTTGAAGTCATGCTTCGATGATTTGGGTATATCATATCTTGACAGTTATACAAATTTCTTAACTATAAACTTGGGCAAATACACTAAGAGAATATATAATGCGCTTTTATGTCAGGGTATCATTCTCAGACCTTTAGATAACTATGAGTTGCCAAATTATCTCAGAATAACCATAGGAACGGAAAAAGAGAATAAACTATTAATCAGCAAACTAAAAAAGATTCTAAAATCAGTGAAATAATTTATGTTTAAATCAGTATATTTTTATGGGCTTGGCATGATGGGTGGATCCCTAGCAGTAGCAGTGAAAAAATCAAAAATTACTCAGAAAATATATGCTTATGATATTAGTAAGTCTGATCTTAGTTTTGCGAAAAAAAATAAAATCATTGATAACTATGATCAAGATGATTTCAAATATCTATCTAATGCAGATTTAATAATTATTTGTGCTCCTATAGGTGCTTATAAAAAAATCTTTAGTAATATAAAAAAATATAAAAAACCTGACGCCATCATAACTGATATTGGGAGTACTAAAACAGAAATTTCTAATATCTATGAAAGTATTTTTACCAAGAATTCAAACTGTTTTATAGGCTCGCATCCTTTGACAGGCAAAGAAAATTCAACAGTAAAAAACTCAGATGCATCCCTTTTTAGTGACGCGGTTGTCTTATTAACGCCAGTTTCTGATGATACTGGTCTAATTAAAAGTATTGGTGAATTTTGGTGTAAACTGGCTTGTAAAATTTTTGTATTAAATGCAAAACAGCACGATCTTGTTCTCTCAGAAACAAGTCATTTGCCGCATATGGTATCTTTTGCTCTAGTAAACATAATCTTAAACACTAAATCAATAGAGAAAATAGGAGATTTTACGGGTGGAGGTTTTCGTGACTTTGCAAGGCTAGCTCATAGTGATTCTACTATGTGGCAAGATATATGTCTGTCAAATAGCAAAAACATAGTGAAATCAATCAATCAACTTAAAAAAGAATTAGACCTGATTAAATCACTTATTAACAAAAAAGACAAAAAGCTATTCAAATATTTCCAGAATATTAAATTGAAGTTAGAAATCAATGACAAATAATTCAAGCCTAATTATCAATCATTCAAGTCATCTTGTAGGTGAAATTAATATTCCTGGAGATAAATCTATTACCCATAGAGCTATAATCCTTGGCTCTATATCAAATGGTAGGACCATAATCACTAATTCTCTATTATCTGAAGATTGCAAAAGGACAATTAATGCATTTAAAATGCTTGGTGTAGAAATAGAAATTCAAGACAAAATCGTCATAGTAAATGGCAAAGGCTTGAATTCCCTAAAATTGCCCTCTAGCACTATTGATGCAGGTAATTCAGGTACGCTTGCCAGATTAATATCTGGAATCCTAGCTGCTCAAGAATTTAGTTCAGTAATAACAGGAGATGAGTCGCTTGTAAAAAGACCAATGCGTCGTATTATTGAGCCCCTAGAAAAAGCTGGAGCAGTGATCTCATCAGAAAATGGTCAGCTACCTATTTCGTTTGATAGACCTCTTTGCAAGCCTATAGAATTCACATCGCTAATACCAAGTGCTCAAATAAAATCTTGTCTGATACTGGCATCATTATTCATAAAGGGTAGATCTGAAATTGATGAATCTGTTAAGACAAGAGACCATACAGAACGAATGCTGCAATACCTTGACTATCCATTATCAATTGATAATACAAAAATAGTCATCGAAGGGAATACTACCGTCATAGCCAAAAATATTTCTGTTCCATCTGATATTTCATCTGCAGCATTTCTAATAGTTGCATCTCTGATAAAAAATAAATCAAACATTAGCTTAAGATCCATAGGAGTAAATCCATTAAGAACAGGGATAATTGATGTTCTAATTAAGATGGGAGCTGATATTAAATTAGTTAATCTTAGAAGTGTTTGTAATGAGCCCATTGCAGATATCCATGTAAAATCATCAAAATTAAAACCAATTAAATTAGCTGGAGATATTATATCTAGGTTAATAGATGAATTACCAATATTATTCATCGCATGCGCTTGTTGTGATGGCGTATCTGTTATTGAAGATATAGGTGAATTAAGACATAAAGAGAGTGATAGAATTAAATCTATGGAAGAGGGTTTAATGAATTTAGGAATAGATGTCAAAACAACACAAAATTCTATTGAGATTACTGGTGGTGTTTTCAGAGGAGGAATAGTAAATAGCTATGGTGACCACAGAGTTGCCATGTCATTCATCATTTCAGGTTTTGTCTCTCAGAAACCCGTCACTGTAACTGATACTGAAAATATTAATACCTCTTTTCCAAACTTTATAGATATACTTAAAGAAAACAATAATGAGATTTATCATGTATGAATAATATGATTCCTGTTATTACAATAGATGGTTTGGCAAGTTCTGGGAAAAGTACTGTCTCAAAAAAACTCTCTAAAGAACTGGGTTTCTATATATTAGATAGCGGCATACTATATAGAACTTTTGCATATCTAAAGAGGATAGGTGAAATAGAATTATTTAATCAGGACAATATTAGTAAATTGATAAGAAATATTTATTTAGAACCTACCAAAAACCTAAGTTTTAATGTTTTATTTAAAGACACTAACATCACAAAACATTTGCATTTTGAAGACATCGGACACCTAGCTTCAGTAGTCTCAAAAGATGAGTTATTGAGAAATGCACTCCTTCCACTACAACATGATTGCATAAAGAAACCAGGACTAATAGCAAATGGACGAGACATGGGAACAAAAGTTTTTCCAAATTCTATACTAAAATTATATTTTACTGCTGATATAGAAGTGCGAGCAAAACGTAGATATGATCAATTAATCAAAAATGGATCAGACCCAAAATTTGAGGATATTAGGAAATCTCTTCAAGATAGAGATGAAAAAGATATTAATAGAGCTATTTCTCCGTTAAAAGCAGCAAAAGACGCAGTTATTATTGATTCTACTGAATTAAATGTGGAGTCAATCCTTGATAAAATCCTTGAATTGTATAAGATAACAGGAACTTGAATTATAAGAGGATATTATATTAATGGAAGCCCAATCAGAATTTGAAATTTTGTTTAATGACAGCATGGATAAGCTGGATATGACGCCTGGTAGCATCGTAACAGCTACTGTCATAGAAATTAGAAATGATTATGTAGTCATCAATGCCGGGCTCAAGTCAGAGGGAATAATCCCCAAAAATCAATTTCTAGATGTTAGCGGTAAATTAGAGATAGAGATTGGAGATCAAGTAGAGGTCACTCTTGATGTTATTGAAGACGGTTATGGAGAAACCATAATGTCTCGTGAGAAAGCTAAAAGGACAAAAGTCTGGTCAGAATTAGAATCAATACAGAATAGTCAAGAAATTATTGAAGGAAAGGTTTGTGGTAAAGTTAAAGGTGGATTTACTGTGGAACTTATGAACATAAAAGCTTTCTTGCCTGGCTCTCTTGTAGATGTTAGGCCAACAAAAGAAACAGACTATATCGAAGGAAAAATACTTGAGTTTAAAATAATAAAAATGGATAAAGTAAGGAATAATATTGTTCTCTCTAGAAAAGCTGTTTTAATGGATCAAAACTCGAGTCCAGAAGAAGTTGCAGAAAAATATACTGAAGGAAAAAAAGTAACTGGGTTTATAAAAAATCTAACAGACTATGGTGCCTTTATAGATCTAGGCGGCATCGATGGTTTACTTCATATTACGGATATCTCATGGAAACGTATTAATCACCCTAGTGAATTATTAAGAGTGGGAGATGAAATTGAAGTTATAGTTCTTAAGTTTGATACTGAAAAAAATCGTGTTAGTCTTGGCATGAAACAGCTACTAGATGACCCATGGGATAAAATTCCTGAAAAACTTGAGGTTGGTTCATCATACAATGGTGTTGTTGCAAATATAGCTGATTATGGAGTTTTTGTAGATTTAGGCGATAATGTTGAAGGTCTTGTGAGAACATCAGAATTAAACTGGACGAATAAAAATATTAACCCAAATAAAGTTGTTAATCTAGGTGACGAAATTCAGGTCAAAGTTATAGAAATTGATAATGAAAAAAGAAGAGTCTCGTTAAGTCACAAACAATGTTTGGATAATCCATGGTCTGAATTTGCAGAAAATAATAACAAAGGCGACATAATCACCAGCCAGATTAAGTCTATAACTGATTTTGGTATTTTTGTTGGTCTAGATGGCGGCATTGATGGTCTCATACATATAACTGATATTACATCTTCAGAGGACAACCAAGAAGAGGCTATAAGGTCTTATAAAAAAGGTGATGATGTTCAGTCTATCATTCTATCAATTGACTCCGAAAGAGAACGTGTATCTTTAGGGATAAAGCAACTAGAACAAGATTGAATAATACTTAACAATGATTTTAAATAGATCTGAATTAATCACAAAGCTATCGAATAAGTTTAAATCCTTCACTTCATCAGATATTGATTACTCTGTAAAAAAAATTCTTGAACACATTTCTAAATCTCTATACTCTGGTGATAGGATAGAAATTAGAGGTTTTGGTACTTTTTCTCTTCATAATCATAATTCAAGAACAGCTAGAAATCCAAAAACAGGACAATTGGTTGCCTTAGAAAAAAGATATAGCATTCATTTTAAGCCAAGCAAAGAGCTTAAAAATAGAGTAGATAATAAAAATTAGATCTTAATTCCCTTCTATTAATATCTGTAATAGCATAAAATAAAAAATAAGTATGTTTAGAGTTTTAATATTTTTGATAATGTTAGGTCTATTGGCCTTATCTATTACGCTATCAATGCTGAATCCGATGGAAATAGAAATTGATCTATACTTTCATGCATACAAAGCACCATTGCCATTATTTCTATTTGTCAGCTTTCTCATTGGATCATTCGTAGCGCTTTTATTTTTCTTTTCAGCATACATTAAGAACAAACATGAAAATAGAAATCTCAAAAGAATGATGAAGAATAAGGAAGATGAAATTGATAATTTGAGAAAAAACCCTCTTAGAGATGATAACGAATGATTTATATATTATCTCTCGTGATAGTGATTGTACTATCAGTTGTATACTATTTTTATAAACCTACGAATAAGAAAAATAAAAATATATTTAATGCAGAGTACTACAGAGGGTTAAATTATCTTCTAAATAATGAGGAAGATAAAGCCTTCAAGATATTTACTGCTTTAATGGATGTAGATAGCTCTACAATTGAAACTCATCTTGCTCTCGGGGGTCTATATAGAAAAAGAGGGGAATTTGATAAAGCTATTCTAATACATCAAAACTTACTGTCTCGACCTACTCTTGAAATCGAGTTGAAAAATCAGGCGTTATATGAATTGGCAAAAGATTTTTATAATGCTGGTTTGTATGATAGGTCAGAAAAAATATTTAAAAATATATCTGATATAAAGAATTATAAAAAATCTTCTCTAGAGTATCTCGTTAAAATATATGAAGCATCGAAGGACTGGGAGAGAGCGATTGATTTAATTAAAACTATTGGTGACATTAAAGTAAATGGCCATGAGAAGGAGATGCTATTAGCTCAGTATTATTGTGAAATATCATCGTTATACATGCATCAAAATCAAATAGAGAAATCTATAGCTATAACTAAAAAAGCTCTAAAAGTTAATCCTAAATGTGTTAGAGCCAATATACAGTTAGCTGATTGTTATACAACAAATGACATAGGAACATCTTGCCAGTATTTAAATGCAATTATTGATCAAGATAATAAGTTTGCAAGCCTAATAACAAATAAGATCATTACCCTAGCAAAGAAACTTAATAATATGTCTGTGATCATGAAAACTATCGTATCAATCTCAAATTTAAAAGATATTAACTTCTTGCCTGAGATTTATTTATTTCTATATTATGAAGATGAAAAAATTTTAGCTCAACAATATATTGATAAGTTTGAAGGTAACAATTTAATTAATAAGTTTACTATCACTCATACTTTATTATCATCAGATGATAATATGATGACGCCTCATATAAAAAACTTAGTCACTTCATATAATGAAATATTTTCACATAAGCATTTTTTTGTTTGTAATAATTGTGGTTATAAATCTAATGAGTTAAACTGGTTATGTCCAAGTTGCAATAGTTGGGAAACTATTTACCCAAAATCAGCGATAGATTTACTAAGAGAAGGTGGAGTGAGTGAGTCAAGATAATACTAACAAGATAATCATTGCCCTAGACTATAATAATAAGAAAGATGTGCTTGATCTTTGTGATCAGCTAGACCCTGCATCTTGTAGACTGAAGGTTGGCAAACAGTTATTTACTCAACTAGGACCAGATATAATTGAATCACTCCATGCAAAAAACTTTGAAATATTTCTTGATCTAAAATTTCATGATATTCCAATAACAGTTTACAAAGCATGTTTGGTAGCGTATGAACTGGGCGTATGGATGTTAAATATTCATTTATTAGGTGGAAGAGAAATGGTATTGGCGGCAAAACAAGCAAGAGATGAGCAAAATACTTCGGCCCTTCTAATTGGAGTAACTCTGTTAACTAGTCACAGCGACGAGTCTCTGGAATTTTTAAATCTTCCAAATCGTCTATCAACAGTCCAAAAACTCGCTCAGTCTGCTCATAACTGTCAAATTGATGGAGTAGTATGTTCTCCTTCAGATATAAATAGTATCAAAGAGGTAACTTCAGATTTACTTTTTGTAACACCAGGGATAAGACTCGCAAATCAAGCGGATGATCATGCTAGAGTGTACACGCCTAAAAAAGCAATTCTAGCGGGCTCTGATTATCTAGTCGTCGGGAGACCTATCACAGAATCAAAACACCCCATGAAGGTCATCGATGAAATTAAATCTATGATTTAAAGTCATTCAATAATTTACTATAGCTATCTTTATGTCCTAGTTTAGCTCCATATACTTGGATAATTCTTGAAGAACAATAATTGGCAAAATTTAGAGATTCCTGAGGATTGGTTCCATCATATTTGTGCATATAGGCACCAAGAAACATATCACCCGCACCTGTGAAGTCTTTTGATGGTACATTTAATCCCTTCGTTGAATATAAATTATGACTATCAAAACAAATTGCTCCATTACCCCCTAGTGTTATAACATATTCATTTGTTATACCTCTGAGAAATTCTTGCGCATCTTTTAAGTTATCTGTTTCTGAAAAATTTAATGCTTCTTGTTCATTACAAAATACTATATCTGCCTTGTTTTTGAATAACTTTAATAAACTATCTCTAAAAAAAGAAACTATATTTGGATCTGAAAGAGTTATAACTTTTTTTGTTGATGTTTGTTCAGTATACTCTAGCGCAGACATTCCAACAGACAATGTATCCTCAGATGTTACCAAGTACCCTTCAATCAATAAATACTCTGATGATACTAGTGCATCTTTATTAATATCAGTTATATCTAATAAAGATGATGACCCAAGATAAGTATTCATAGTTCTTTCATTATCTGGTGTAATTAAAACCAAACATTCTCCACTTCGTTGTTTTTCAGTTTGATTTACAAATGATTCTACTCCAGAATCAATTAAACATGTAATGAAGTTGCTTCCTGTTTTATCATTCGAAACCTTACCTGAAAAACATACGCTGTTATCAAATTGAGCCATTGTAAATATAGAGTTTGCAACTGATCCTCCTGGAACAATTTTCTCTGGAGGCCTGATATTTCTCAAAGAATTATGAACCTTAAAATGTTTATCATATTCATTTAAGAGCATACAGCCCTTATCAAGACCTAAGCTTTTTAAAACCTCATCATTTACTTTATACTCATAATCAAGTAGCGCATTACCTATGCCATACATTTTATATTTATTCATAATTTTCCTTTCTATTAAATTTTATAGCGAAGGAGGGAGTCGAACCCTCACGCACTTGCATGCAAGGGATTTTGAATCATTTTGAGTACACTGTATGAATCGCAAACCCTTATATTCCAACACTTCTAGAACATCAAAAAAAATGTTTGTGAAATGTTTGTGGTATATCTCTTATTTTCGCATCTTTTATCATTGATATAAATCTTAACAATTCTAACATGAAAATATCATAAGAATAGTTTAAATAATCTACTTTAAGATTATTTAGGTATATTGGATATGGATAATAAAGTATAATTATTTCTATTTAATAAAACTCACATAAGATGCATGGATATATTAGTCAATTTTAAGCAAAACTTAAGTCTACCAAGACACTCATGGTTCAATATCAAAGAAGGATACAGTAGTCTATTAGTATCCAATATCATTGACGAACTAAATATTACTGATAAAGATCTGGTTCTCGATCCTTTTTCTGGTAGTGGAACAACAGTATTACATTGTGCTTTAAATAATATTGAATCTATAGGTATAGAGGTAAATCCTTTTTTACACTTTTTATCAAAAAATAAATCATTAAATTTTAAAAAATCTCTTAAAGAAATTAGAAAGTCTATAGTAAATATTGATCTATCTGAGAGTTATGAAGAACCGCTACTATCTATTTCAAAAAAATTATTTGGAGGTCAACTAAAACAAGTACTTCAATTAAAAAAATATATCTCTAATATTAATGACATTAAAGTAAAAAACTTCTTACATACCGCATTTTTATGTAGTCTTGATTCTTGTAGTTATGCAAAAAAAGATGGCAATGGATTACGATATCCAAAAAATAAAAAACCTAAAGATATCATCTTAGAATTTAATCAAAATGCATATTCAATGCTAGATGACATAGAAAAAACATGTACTCTTAGAACACCAAGAATTATAAATAACAATACATTGAAGGAAATCACAAAGAAATCATTTAAAAAGCAATACTCAAATAAATTAAGTTTAATTATGTTTTCACCGCCTTATGCTAACTGCTTCGATTATACAGAGGTCTATAAAACAGAATTATGGTTTGGTGACTTTATTAAAAATTATAGTGAACTAAAAGTATTAAGAAACAAATCGATGTCATCACATCTTAATAAAGACTTTGCTAACATTAAATCTATTGAACTTATTAACTATATTAATAAATTAATTAATAAAAAATTATGGTCAAAAAAAATAATTCCTATGCTTAATAATTATTTTGTTGAATTTGAATTATTGCTAGAGAATTTATATGATTTACTAAAAAAAGAAAAATACTGTATAATAGTTGTTGGTAATTCATCTTATGGAAATTGTGTAATTCCTACTGATATTATAATTACTAAGATTGCAACAAGAATTGGTTATTCATCTGCTAAAATTAATGTTGTACGAAAACTAGGAACAAGTTCTCAGCAATATAAAAAAGTTGATAAACCAGATTTACTTCGTGAGAGTATAATTTACCTTCAAAAATAATGTTAAAACTTAATAAAATTTATAATCTTGATTGTTTAGATGGACTTTCTAAGTTAGATGATGAATCAATTGACTTGATAATAACATCTCCACCATATAATTTAGGTAATACTCATCATACTGGTACAAAAAAAACACAATCTTATGAAGATGATATGCCAGAAGTAGATTACCAAAAATGGCAGAAGCAAGTTCTTGATGAATGTTTTCGAGTTTTAACTCCTGTGGGTTCAATGATTTACCAACATAAGAATCGAATAAAAAAAGGACTTCAGATATCGCCTTACGAGTGGATATTTAAAACAAAATTTATTGTTAAACAAGAAATTGTCTGGATAAATAGGAGTCAAAATTTTGATAAAATTAGATTTTATCCCTTTACAGAGAGAGTATATTGGATGACTAAAAACAGTAAGATTAAACTCAAGAATACAATTAATAAACAGGATGTCTTTGATTGGACTGAATGGAGACCTGTAGGCACTAAGATGCAACATACGAGAGCATTCCCAGAAAAACTGGTGTCAGATATGCTCGCAGTATTTCCAGATGCAAAAATAATATTAGATCCTTTTTTAGGTTCTGGGACTGTTGCTTATGTAGCAAAAAAACTTAAGAGAGATTATATAGGGTTTGATATTGATAAAGATTTCGTAAAACAAGCAAGATCAAGATTAAGAAAAAAAGATTTATTCGATTAATATAATCTTATTTTTAATTTTATTATGTTTAATTTTATCTGGGAATATTTGTTCCATATGTTTTGCAAAATAACCAAAATCATCTTTCCCTAAATTCAGAAAAGTTTCTAATTTAATGAAATTAATACCAATTAGCTTGAGTTGATCAGAAAATTCATTATTTAAACTGTCCACATAGTCTTTTGAATGTTTCTCATTAGACATCATTATATCCAAATCTTTATTTTGATCTCTTATATATTTAATTCTTGCACAACATTTTTCAAAAGATTTATTATCAACATTTTCACAAATAGTAATTCCCCATAGAAACTCAACACGATTTATCTCTTTTACATTTTTCAAGACATTCATAGAAAAATTATATGGGAACCATGTAATATTATTCATTTTTTTTAGCATGTTAATAATCATATACTTGAATTGTTTTTCGGTATTATTATTAGCATATCTTTGTCCTTCTGTAGTTAGAGTAATTATATTATCAGTATGGTCTCTTATCATTCCTGCTCGATAAGCATATGGTATAAGATTATTGTCAATTTTTTTATTATGAATATCACTATATTTCTTTTTAACGTCTGATTTTGTTAATTCTTCTTTAGAAAATACCCCAATTCCTTTATCAATTAGATTTTTCCATCCAGCAAATGCCATTCGTACAATATTAAATTTTGTTTTCGAAGAAACTATCTTTTCTGTACTAAGTGTTTTTTTTAGTAATTTTATTTTTCCAGAATTTAATTTTGCAATTTCAAGTCTAATATTCTTTGAAATATTCTGCATGTTAATATCTTTATGATAAGATTTTACCTTGATTTTTCCACCTCCATTAGGGGTAGCAACTGATGTTGATAAATTAATCTTATCAATTTCATCTTCTAAACTTTTATCATGCGCTTTGATTGCTTCAATTATTTCAAAAACATGTAAGAACTTTTTCCGATTATATTTTTTATCATATTTATCAATAATTATAGGAATAAATATTTTAGCAATCTTATTTGGTCTATCTTTAGGTATTCTGAGACATCTTCCTACTGCTTGAACAATATCTATAACAGATTGTCTTCTTTCCGCGAATACTACACAATCTACATCTGGCACATCTATTCCTTCAGTAAGACATTTTGCATTAGTTAGAACTGCTTTTTTGGAATTCCTGAATTCTGACATTATACCTTTTCTAGTATCATCAGTTTTCTTTGAACTTATGGAGTCTACAAAATAATCCTTATTCTTAGTCAAATGGGATATTGCATTTGCTTTTGTATTTGCAGAGTTAATGCTATTAGTAAATACTAATATTTTATTAGTGGAATAATTATCAATAAGTTTTTTAATTCCATCTGCAATTATCAAATCAAAGTTTTGAAACTTTTCGTTCTCAATTAAAGTATGTTTATCAAGATGTAATCTACCTAAATCATCATCATATATTTCAATAATTATTTCATAATCAGCAATTACCCCTGCGTCTATGGCATCTCTGAATGAGTAGTGATGGAATTCATTCCCATAATCATCTGTATCATCCATAGAATAAAAATCTAAACTCTCTATTTCTGCACTTGCTTTAATATTAGGTTTTAAAACTCTTGGTGTTGCAGTCATGAATAATTTCTTCTTAGTTAGTACATTAAAGCATGATTGATACTTCCTTTTTGCTACTCCGGCGGTTCTATGCGCTTCATCAATAAATGTTAAATCAAACTGAATTGATTTAGATGCTTCTAAGACTTTTGGTAAAGAATCATACGTAGATAAAATAACTATTGAGTCATCTATTTCAAGGAAATTTTTTATTACTTGAGGATCAGTTGTATAATATGTGCCTAATTCACTCAGATCAATATCATAACGATCATCATCACTATCTGGTTTAAAAGAACTAACAACACAAAGAAATTTAAATTCTTTAGATCTGTATTTCAACCATTCATCTATAGTTTGTTTTACAAGATAGATACTTGGTACAACGAAAAGCGTTTTTTTACACTCAAGTTCTTCTTTTATCAGTAAAGAAGTAATAGTTTTACCTGTTCCACATGCAGAGATAAATTTTCCTTTATTTGTATGTTTAAATCCATCACATACATCATTTACAGCAGTAGTCTGGTAAGATCTTGCTTCAAGTTTGTTACGTATGATTTCTTTATCTTGAATATATGCGGTAAGATTTTGGAAAAATAACTTATTTAGAATATCTAAATCATTAAAAAGAATCACTCTAGGTATTTTTTGATTGTCTTTAAAGAATTCATGAGATATAGTTTTTACATTCGAAAATACATACCATCCGTCAAGTCTCTGACCTACTTGATATGATGTCATAAGTTTGTCAGCACCAATCTTTCTGTTCGACATAAACTTTGTCTGATAATTAAATATACTACCATCAGAGTGTATAACAATACCGTCACATCCACGTTCTTTTCCACTTTTAGGTTGTAAATTATATTTATTTTTTAGACTTTCTGGTATTTCATCAAAATGGTAGATTTCTTTTATTTGATATTTATCCTTATTTAAAAAAAAGTAAATGTAATTAAAATATTCAAATAAATCACCTTTATATGTTGTATCACCAATATTAGATAACTTATCTTCTAATTCAGAAAAATTATTAAACTTATTTTTAATAAAGAAATCTTTACATTTAATAGTATTCATCTAAATATTTTGGCATATTATGCATTACAATGATATATGATCAAATTTAAAAACTTAGAACTTATTAAATCCTTATATGCTTATCAGAATGTTAAAATTACTGAGATTGTTGATTCTTATGACGACGCTATCTTGTGTAGAAAAATATTAAGTAAAAGTTATAATTGGAGTTTACATGATACTCAACAACTCAATAATATATTAAAAAACACAAGTCATCATTCAGATATAAGAAATAATAAAGAATATGCGTTTAATATAATTACTAACTGGTTAATAGAAGACTTAATTTATGAAACACTAAGCATAGATTATGGAGTTACAAAAAAATAGGATCTGATAATAATAGAAAACTACTGAATGGAAGAAATATTACTTCTGAACCTGATCTCTTAATCTCTTTAAAGAATAATATTATGATTGAAATTATTGCTAATTATCCCATAAAAGATTATTCATCATTTTGGGAGAAAGAGTTATATTTTGATTTAAGAGATAATAAAATGAATTCATTGCTAGATAGATGTAAGACAAATAGAGTATTGATTATTGGCGTTGTTGTTGAAAAAAAACAGATTTTTATTATGGAGATTAATTCTGATACATCATTTCAACAAATCAGAAGTGAATCAAATTTTGGTTTCAAAAAAACATCTAGAATACACTTTCATGGCAGAAAAATAAAGTTGTATCCTATCTCGTCTCTTAATACAATTATAAGAAATATCTAAATACCACATATCTTTTTTACTATTCAATAAAAACTAATACCGATAATCAGAATCGAACTGATACTCTCTTGCGAGAATCGGATTTTGAATCCGACGCGTCTACCTATTCCGCCATATCGGCATTAGTCATTTATCATACCAAAAACACAAACATTTTGAAAAGGCGTATGCACGAAAAAATGTTTGTGCAATGTTTGTGGTAATTATTGTCTAATACTCAATAGGTATAAGGGGTTTGATTCATACAGTTTTGTTTTGAATCCCTCGTGTCTACCATTCCACCACTTCGCCAGAGAAGATAATTGTAACAAATTAATGTTTGGCATCCAAATATGATACAATTTAATTATGGATATAATGACATACATGATTGTTGCCATAGTAATTGTTATCTTTGCTTTTTATATTATAACTCAAATAAAGTTATCCAAAAAAATTGCTCTCAGAGACACTACGCTAGAGAATATTGAAGAAAAGCTTAAGAAACATAAGTTAATCGGTGGCAGACATAAGAGAACTAATAAAAAAAATCCTCCAATAGTCTAGTTTAGTTATTTTTTTTTGCTGATCTAGCTCGTTTAGCCATTTCAGGCGAATATGCCTCACCTGACCACAGCATACTGTACACAATTTCTTCGTTACCATTTTCACAGACATCTATTACTTTTTGAAATAATGGTTGAAATGTATCACTTTTATGAGAATTTTCATGATCTTCATATGTTTTCCAAAAAGTTATTATCAAAGCTTCACGATCTTTAAGGTCAGATTCTAAAGCCTTGCCTATATTACTACCTTCATTCGAGATTTGGCCACTGTTTAGAACTACCATACCACCTATAAAGCCTGTATCTGAGTGATAAGTTTTTACATTTTCACACATCAGCGCTACTCTTTCCTGAAGGTCATCGAGCGTATACTCTTTTTTCAAAATTACGCGATTAATTGTAACAATGCCGTCAAAAGGAAAATTATTTATTAAACTCATAGTTCATTAGAACAAATAATTAAAATTAAATCAATATAAGTATATACTTATATACAATAATATTGACATGAGTTTGAGACAATATATTATTTTTGTTTACATGAATAACACTTCTATAGATTTATATGATTATAATTTGCCAAAAGAGCAAATTGCCAGTGAACCATTAGATCACAGAGAACAGTCAAAGCTACTACATCTAACTTATAATGATTTGCAGACCTATGAGCGAAAATTTTATGACTTATTAGATGTTTTAAATCCTGGTGACTTACTAATATTGAATAATACTAGAGTCATTCCAGCAAGAATTAACATGCATAAGGAAACAGGTGGAAAAATCGAAATACTTTTTCATAGGAAAATTACCAATGAGATTTGTGAAGCTATATTCTCATCATCGCGACCACCAAAGATTAATACAACTTTAATTATGAATGATAATAAAATATTTAAAGTACTGTCTCTAACCAAAAATATCATAACTTTGAAATCAATAAATAATATGAGCATTTTTGAAATATATGAAAAATATGGTGAAGTACCATTGCCTAAATATATTAAAAGAGCAGTCTCTAATACTGATAAGAAGAAATATCAAACTGTTTATGCAGAATCTAATGGATCAGTAGCAGCGCCCACAGCAGGTTTGCATTTTACCGATGATATGATCAAAAAGTTAATCGATAAAGGAATTAATATTAAATTTATAACTCTTCATATAAGTTATAATACATTTAAACCTATAACTAGCGAGAGCTATCTAGATCATGAAATTGGAAGCGAGTATATTAATATTGAAGATGATATATTTTCAATGATCAATAAAACTAAAAAATTAAAAAAAAGAGTTATAGCTGTGGGAACCACGGTTACACGAGCTATTGAGTTTTGTTATACAAATAATATTCAAAAAGCTTATAATGGTCCTGCGGATTTATTTATTTATCCTGGTTATAATTTTATAGCAGTTGACTGTATAATTACAAATTTTCACTTGCCAAAATCATCATTGTTATTATTAGTATGTGCTTTTTTTGGTAAAGATAGAATTATTGATACATACAATTTTGCAGTTAAAAAAAAATATCGGTTCTATAGTTTTGGCGACTGTATGTTTTTGGAAAAATAAGTTATGAAGTTTGAAATTAAAAAAAAATCTAAAAAAGCAAGAGTTGGAAATCTTGCTTTGGTTCATGGAGATGTTAAGACTCCTGCATTTATGACTGTAGGGACCTATGGTTCAGTAAAATCTCTGACGAACCAGGATCTTAAAGAATGCAATGCAGAAATGATTCTATGTAATGCTTATCATCTTATGATTAGACCTGAAAGTAATTTAATAGAAAAAGCTGGAGGGTTACATAAGTTTATGAATTGGTCTAGACCTATCTTGACAGATTCAGGTGGCTATCAAGTTTTTAGTTTATCTAATCAAACAAAAGTTTCTAATCATGGCGTGGAGTTTAAGTCACCATTAAATGGAAATAAATTATTTATGTCACCGGAAAAGTCCATCGAAACCCAACTTTATCTTGGCAGTGATATCATGATGATATTTGATGAGTGTACCTCATATCCATCTAATGAAAAAGATACTGAAAAGTCTATGGAATTATCATTAAGATGGGCTGAAATGTCATTTAATGCGAATAATTCAAATATGCCTTTATTTGGTATAGTTCAGGGTGGGATGTATTTAGATTTAAGAGAAAAATCCTTAAATGAACTTCTTAAGTATAATTTTGATGGTTATGCGCTTGGCGGCTTGTCTGTTGGAGAGCCAGATCATATTAGAAGAGAGGTCATAGAAGCCATTGGAGATAAGTTGCCTGCGAATAAGCCAAGATACTTGATGGGCGTAGGCAAACCTCTAGATATTATCCATGCGGTAAACAATGGCATTGATATGTTCGATTGTGTGATTCCTACAAGAAATGCTAGGAATGGTCAATTATTTACTAATTATGGCGTGTTAAACATTCGTAATAGGAAATACGAAGAAGACCTAAGACCAATAGATCAATCCTGTGGTTGTTTTTCATGCAATAATTATTCTAGAGCATATATTAGACATTTAGATAAGTGCAATGATATATTAGCCGCAAGACTTATGTCGATTCATAATGTATACTTTTATCAAGAATTTATGGGACAAATAAGGTCTGCAATAGATAATGATTCTCTTGAAGATCTGATAAAAAAAACTGAAAATAATTACATAAGCATATGAGGATATTATGAACTTTATTGAAATTGCGAATGCAGCAACAGAAACACAAGAACCATCAGCACTAGGTTTTTTATTACCTATATTTATTTTAGTTTTAATGTATTTTATTTTGATACGACCTCAATCTAAAAAACTTAAAGAACATAAGCAAATGTTAACAGAGCTGAAAGTTGGAGATGAAATATCTACTGCTGGAGGTCTATTGGGTAAAATTATAAAAGTAGGTGAGTCATATATACAACTTAAGATATCTGATAATGTCGACATAAAACTACAGAAATCATCTGTAAACAAGATACTCCCAAAGAATTCATTGGAGTCAATTAAATAAAAATGTCTAGTTATCCGAGATGGAAATATTTTTTAGTATTGCTAGTTTTTCTAGCGTCAATTATATACTCACTTCCTAACCTATATCATTCAAAACCCGCAATTGAATTAAGCGTAGAAGATGTTAATATTTCAGAAATTATTAAAACATTAAGTCATCCTGAAGATGCTATTATCTATAAAGATAATAAGATGACTCTGCTGTTTGATAATACTGAATCTCAACTTTTATCTTATGACAAATTAAGAAAAACTAATCTCTTATCTAGTTATAGCTTAACTAGTTATATAGACTTGCCTGATTGGCTTAAATCTATAAACGCATACCCAATGTATTTAGGTCTAGATTTAAAAGGTGGTGTTCATTTTCTTTTACAGGTAGACAAAGATAATATAGAAAAAAATTTATTAAGAGAAATTGAGAGTGATGTTAAAAGTATTCTTATCGAAAATAAACATAGATATATATCTTTCACAAAAATAGATAATAAAGTTGAAATTAAATTTAGTATGGATAAACCTATTGAAAGTATTTTATCAGTTATTAACAATCAAATTCCTAATCTCAATATAAATAAAAAAACTGAAAAAGGTTTTGTTGTTTTGCATATTACTCCATCTGCAGAGCTGATAAATAATGATATTAAAAGTGCATTAGCAAAAAACTTGACGATTCTTCGATCAAGAGTTAATGAATTAGGAGTTTCACAACCAATACTTCAAAAACAAGGTCAAGACAGAATTATTATCCAACTGCCTGGTTTACAAGACTCTACAAGAGCAAAAGGTATTTTGGGTTCCACGGCTACTTTAGAGTTTAGGTTAACAAAAGGTACTCAAGAAGATTGGTATAATTCTAAAATTAATGGTGTGCCAACTGTTAATTCTTCAAGTTTATATAAAATGAGAGATGACACCCCTATATTATTATCAAGGAAGGTAATTGTTGGAGGCGCAGATATAAAGGGTGCAAACAGCGGTTTTGATTCAGATACAAATAGCCCTGCAGTATTCGTCAATTTGAGTGATTATGGTGCATCGAAGATGCTTGATACTACAAATAAGAATATTGGCAATAGAATGGCAGTTGTATTTGTAGAAAAAAATAAAAGCGAGGTTATAAATGTAGCTGTTATAAGAGAAGCATTTAGCAAAAGATTTCAAATTACTGGCTTAAATATGGACGAGGCTCAAGATTTATCTATTCTTTTAAGATCTGGAGCTCTGAGTGCGCCGATGGAGATCGTTGAAGAGAGAACAGTGGGCCCTAGCTTGGGTGAGTCAAATATACTAGCTGGTAAGAATTCTATGTACTTTGGATTATTCTTGGTAGCTTTGTTTATGCTAATCTATTATAGATTATTTGGTTTTATAGCTAATATAGCACTTATAGCTAACATTGTTATTATTGTGGCTATATTATCTCTTTTTCAAGCAACATTAACTTTATCAGGAATTGCAGGGATAGTATTAACTGTTGGCATGGCGGTAGATGCAAATGTTTTAATATTTGAGAGAATCCGAGAAGAGATTGTAAACGGAAGCTCGCCGAATGCTAGTATATATTCGGGTTATCAAAAAGCTTTCTCTACAATTTCTGATGCAAATATTACAACATTAATTGCCGCAATTGCTTTACTTACAATAGGGACCGGAGCGGTAAAAGGCTTTGCTATAACACTTGTAATTGGAATTCTATCTTCAATGTTTACATCTATCGTAGGCACTAGAGCTTTAGTGAGTCTCATATATGAAAAAAGAAATTCAAGGAGTCTCTCTATATAATGTTTAAATTAATAAGCCTAAATAGTAACTATAATTTTATTGGGAAAAGAAAGCCTGCTATTATTTTATCAACTTTCTTGATTCTAGTAAGCGTTTCAAGTTTTTTTATACAAGGTCTAAATTGGGGTATAGATTTTTCTAGTGGATATGTTGTACAGCTAAAATTTGATAATAAAATATCTATTAATGAGATTAGAAATACTTTTGAGGGTAATGATATTAATGATGCTGTCATACAGTCGTTTGGTAGTAATAAAGAAGTTCTTATTAAACTTAAAGAAGATAGTAACTTCAACAAAGAATCTATAAATAATTTTTTAATCAAAAGTTTTTCCAATGAAAATCCATTTAAGATTATTAAACTTGAATTTGTTGGTTCGCAAATTGGAGATGAATTAAGAGAAAAAGGTGAGTGGGCGATGTTAGTAGCGCTACTTAGCATACTTGTATACATAGGTTTTAGATTTGAATTCATATATGGAATTGGGGCAATTATTGCACTTATACATGATGTCATCATAACTCTTGGTTTCTTTTCTATTTTTCAAATAGAATTTAATCTCAGTGTTTTATCTGCAGCATTGGCAGTCATTGGGTATTCCCTGAATGATACTATTGTTGTTTATGACAGGATTAGGGAAAATACCAGAGTAGTTAAAACAGATAAGTATGATAATTTGCTTAATAATTCTATAAATCAGACTCTATCACGAACTTTCATAACATCTTTAACTACGATGTTTGTATTAATCTCTTTGTATGTACTTGGCGGTGCCGCCGTCGAATTATTCGCTCTTGCAATGATGATTGGAATACTAGTAGGAACATACTCATCAATTTTTATTGCAAGTACTAGCCTATTGTTGTTAGGAGCAAATGCTGAGATTAGAGAGAACGACTAACCTATCTTTGATAAAACTTTCTTATGTATTAATTCTTTAGCTGCCAATAAAGAGTTACATTTGCTGATATCATTTTCCCCATTAATACCTGTTACCAGTACACCTGATTCCCTGCAAATTAATAAACCAGCTGCATAGTCCCATATCTCTATCTTTGGATAAATTAATAAATCAAGTTTGCCTTCTGCCATGTATATCAACTCTAGAGATTTCGATCCAAAAAATCTTTGATTACCGTCCAGCATATGCTCGAGGTTTAATTTAATCTTATTATCGTTTATTACATATAAAATTTTTTCGTTTTTAATATTTGTATTTCTTATTTTTTTATTTTCATACACAGCTCCTTCTCCTTTTACAGCTGTCACTAACTGATCTTCAACAGGATTATAAATAAGAGAAGCCTGTATAACCCCATTCAGAAAGATGCTAATGGTTATATTAAATAAAGGGATTTTGTTAACAAAGTTTTCATAACAGTCTAAGGGATTTATAACCCATACATACCCTGTACCGTCATTAACATTAGATGAATATTTAATATTAGAAACTTTCTTTTTGACCTCACTGATATCTATATTAGTTGGGCCTAAACTATCATTTTCATTAAAAGGATATGATTCACCTATCGACTCAATCATATGAATATATAAGAGCAGGTCTAAATGATCATAAGATCTTAAGTCATCTTGGTTTTTAGACTTATAAATATTATTAATTATTTCTGCTGCTGACCGGCATGCTTTTAGTGCTATATTTAATCTAGGTTGCATGTTGTGTTAATCCAATAAAATAACCATAATACTACAATATGTTTTCAAATGTTCATATAGTTTTAGTAAATACGTCTCATCCAGGTAATATAGGTTCTACCGCGAGGGCTATGAAAACAATGGGTTTTAAGAATTTATCATTAGTTAGCCCAAGAGAGTTTCCATCTAAGAGGGCTGATGCGCTGGCTGTGGGTTGTTCAGATATACTAGATAATGCAAAATTATATACAGACTTGCCTTCTGCAATTGAAGGTTCAAATATAAATATTGGTTTATCTGCAAGATCTCGTCGTGCTTCAATACCATCCATGTCAATAAAAGAGTGCACAACTTATATAGTTAATAATGATAATATTAATATTAATCTTATTTTTGGAAATGAGTCTTCTGGTTTGTCCAATGAAGAGCTTTTAATATGTGATTATATTGTTAGTTTGCCTACTCACAATGATTATACTTCGCTAAACTTATCTGCTGCTGTTCAAATACTTACATACGAGCTATATAAAAGTTCAAATCAAACTCCAGATATAAATGTAAAGCAATCTAAACCAGCATCATCAAAGGAGCGCAACTTTTTTATACAATCATTAATTTCATTGTTGGGACATACAAACTTTATAACATCAAAGAATCATATTTCCCTAACTAAGAAGATCCATATCCTGTTTAATAAGTCTAACCTTGAAAAAGAAGAGGTAAATATGCTGATGGGAATCATTAGCTCCATCAATAAAAAGCTTAAGAAATAGTTGATAAGATTACTAGGTTATAGGATAATTAATCCATGAAACTTACAACTAAAGGACGTTATGCAATAATAGCTATGGTTGATTTAGCCATAAATGGAATAGATGTACCTGCACCTCTGAAAGAGATTTCAATTAGACAAAAAATCTCTCTTTCCTATCTAGAACAACTTTTTTCTAAACTTAGAATGCGTGGGCTAGTAAAAAGTATACGTGGACCTGGTGGAGGCTATATGCTTAATAAGGATCCATCAAATCTAAATTTATTAGATATAATAACAGCTGTAGATGAAAAAATTGATCAAACTCAGTGCGGAGGCGCAATGAACTGTATTAATGACAAACCTTGCTTGACGCACTTTATTTGGACAGATTTAAATAATAAAATTAATGATTATATGAGAGAGATAACATTGAGTGATATAACATTAAGAAAAGACGTACAAAATATTATATTTTTAAGGGAGAATAAAAATGTCATCAGGAATCAAAGAGCAGAAAAATAAATTAAGCATGCCTATTTATTTAGATTACTCAGCAACTACACCAGTTGATGAGAGAGTAGCTAAGGCAATGGCTGACTGTCTGACAAAAGAAGGAACTTTTGGAAATCCTGCATCTCGATCTCATCCATATGGGTGGGATAGTGAAAAACTAATAGATCAAGCGAGAGTTAACGTCGCTAACTTATTAGGTGCTGATAAAAGAGAAATAATATGGACAAGTGGAGCAACTGAATCAGATAATCTTGCAATTAAGGGTGCCGCATATTTTTATAAGGAAAAAGGAAATCATCTTATTACTCTATCTACTGAGCATAAAGCTGTTTTAGATACTATGAGATTTCTAGAATCTGAAGGTTTTGAAGTCACTTACCTAGACCCTCAAGACAATGGGTTAGTTGATATTGATGAATTAAAAAAAGCTATCAAACCAACTACTATCCTTATTTCCATCATGCATGTGAATAATGAAATTGGAGTCATACAAGATTTGGAGTCTATTGGTAAGTTATGTAAAGAAAATAAGATAGTTTTTCATGTAGATGCTGCTCAAAGCCCTGGAAAAGTTGAGATAGATGTAAATAAATTTAATATTGATCTATGTGCTTTATCTGCTCATAAAGCATACGGACCAAAAGGAATTGGAGCATTGTATGTAAGAAGAAAACCTAGAATTAGGTTGCAGCCACAGATGCATGGCGGAGGTCATGAAAGAGGTTTTAGATCAGGCACATTACCAACACATCAAATTGTAGGTATGGGCGAAGCATTTAAATATGCTAAAACTGAAATGGCTAAAGATAATAAAAAAATTAAGAAACTCAGAGATATGCTTTGGGATGGTTTGAAGGATATGGAAGAAATATACCTTAATGGTGATCTTAACCAGCGAATACCTGGTAATTTAAATATTAGCTTTAATTTTGTTGAAGGCGAAAGTCTTATTATGGCAATCAAGGATATTGCGGTATCATCTGGATCAGCATGTACATCTGCTAGTTTGGAACCTAGTTATGTACTAAGAGCTCTAGGAAGAGAGGATGAGCTTGCACATAGTTCTATCAGAATGACTATAGGTAAATACACCACTGAGGAAGAAATTTTGCACACTATAGATTTATTAAAAAATGCAGTTTCCAAACTCAGAGACCTATCTCCTTTATGGGATATGTATAAAGATGGTATAGATCTAAAAACTGTTAAGTGGGCATCACATTAAACTTATGACTATCACGATTACAGATAATGCTGCAAAACATGTTTCTGCCCATCTTTTATCAAGAGGCAAAGGAATAGGTCTAAGATTAGGTGTAAAAACAACTGGTTGTTCAGGGTTAGCATATGTAATAGAATTTGCAGATAAAATTGAGACTGATGATAAAATTTTTGAAGACAAAGGTATTAAGCTGATCATAAATCCTAAAAGTTATGCATATTTAAAAGGAACAGAGCTAGATTTTGGTAGAGAAGGGCTCAACGAGGGTTTTAAATTTAATAACCCAAATGTCAAAGATAAATGCGGTTGTGGCGAGAGTTTTAATGTTTAATGGATATTCTAAAACAGAACTTTTTTGAATTATTTAATATAGATATTTCAGTAGATATAAATAAATCTGATCTAGATGAGAAACTAAAAATCTTACAGAATAATTTTCATCCTGATAAATTCACAAGTGGGTCAGATTTTGAGAAAAGATTAGCATTACAAATTTCTTCATATATAAATGATGGCTATAAAATACTTGGTGATATAGTCCTAAGAGTGGAGTATATTTTAAAGATTAATAACTTCAACAAAGATGAATCTACAACAATTAATGATATTGATTTTTTACAAGAACAAATTATGTATAATGAGCTCATTGAATCTTTAAAAGAAAAGTTGGAAGATAATGTAATAGAGGACAGCCTCTCAGACATTAAGTTAAAATTAAAAAATACGATTAATAATATTAAGCTATCTTATCAAGATCGTGAGTTTGAAGATATGTGGCAGAATTTATCAAAGCTGAGGTTTTATATTAATAATATTAATGAACTTATAAAAATGAGAAATAAATGAGTTTGCTTCAAATATCAGATCCTACAATAACAAATGAGAATCTAAAAAAATTCGTAGTTGGTATCGATCTTGGAACCACAAATTCTTTGATTGCTTCATATGATTTAAATCTTAGAATTTATCAAGAAAATTCATCTAAACTAATACCATCTGTTGTTGGTATACAGAAGGATGATAATATTCTGGTTGGAAATAATGCATGTCTTCAATCAGACTCTGATACTACAATTATCAGATCAATAAAAAGAATAATGGGGTTATCTTATGAAGATATTAATAAGCTTGACCATCAAGAAAACTTTCCAGTTGTTAGGGCACAAAACGATCTCCCTTGCATTGCTGTTAATGATAAAGAGTATTCAGCTATTGATATTTCTTCTAAAATTCTTTCTCATCTTAAACAACTCGCTGAGTCTATGGAAAACAAAACACTTGATGGCGCAGTTATAACTGTTCCCGCATATTTTAATGATATACAGCGACAAGCAACTAAGAATGCTGCAAAATTGTCTGGTATTAATGTTTTGAGATTATTAAATGAACCTACTGCTGCGGCTTTAGCATATGGCCTTGAGTCTAATGAGACAGGCTCATTTGTGATTTATGATTTTGGAGGAGGTACATTTGACGTATCTGTGCTTAATTTAGATAAAGGTATATTTAAAGTGTTATCAACAGATGGTAATACTCGTCTTGGTGGAGATGATATTGATAATGCCATAAGTATTTGGCTATCAAATAATTATTCATTCATGAAAAAATATAGCTATAGTGAAATTAAAGAATATGCAAAATCTATAAAAGAGTCTATTGCGAATGAAGAGTCTATTTCTATTAAAGTAAATGAAAACCCAGTGACTCTTTCTCAGGACCAATTTCAAGATATTATTGCTCCAATTCTAAATGAAACTTTTGAGATAGTGAAGAATGCTATTACAGCTTCAGGTTTATCTCCTAGTGAAATTAAAAATATTATATTAGTCGGTGGTTCAACAAGAATAAATTGCATTAAGAATTTATTGGAAAAAAAATTTTCTTGTTCTGTCTTAAATAACATTGACCCTGATATTGTGGTTGCTCATGGTGCAGCAATACAAGCATCTTTGTTATCTGGAAATAATAAAGATAATATCCTTTTACTCGATGTTTTGCCCCTGTCTCTTGGTATCGAGACATATGGTGGGCTTGCTGAAAAAGTAATCCTAAGAAATACACCAATACCTATAAAACTCAGAAAAACTTTTACTACTTTTAAGGATGGGCAATCTAAGTTGTTAATAAACGTTATACAGGGTGAGAGAGAGCTGGTTGACGATTGTAATTCATTAGGTAGCTTCATCTTGTCAGATATCCCATCAATGGTTGCTGGAGGTCCTAGGATTGATGTAGATTTTCAAATTGATGCAGATGGTATTTTGTCAGTTTCGGCAACAGAAACAACAACAGGAAATACATCAAGAATTGAAGTAAAGCCATCATACGGTTTATCTGAATCAGATATTACTCAAATGATTAATGATTCTAATGAAAGCGCAGAAATTGATATGAATTTAAGACGTCTCAACGAGTCTATTGTAGAAGGCAAGAGAGTTGTGTATGCATTGGAGCAAGCACTCAATAATGATGGTAAAGATCTTTTATCAAATGAGGAGTATCAGTCGATTATTGATAAATTAGATATCCTAAAATCGAGCATATCTGGTGATAATTCTGACTTAATTGAGCATGGAATCAGAGAAGTAGAAAAACAATCTGAGTTTTATGTTGAACGAAGAATGAATAGTAGTATAAAGTCACTCATTGCAGGCAAAGGGATAGATGATATACTGTAAAACGTAATGCCAAAGATAACTTTTTTACCAAATGAAGATATATGTCCAGAAGGAGCCACTATTGAAGTTGCCAAAGGAACAAGTATATGCCGAGCTGCATTAGATAGCGGCATATCTATAGAGCATGCCTGCGAATTATCATGCGCTTGCACGACATGCCATGTGTATGTAAAAGAAGGCCTTGATTCTCTATCAGATGCTACTGATGATGAGGATGATTATTTAGATAAAGCATGGGGGTTACAAAGTAATTCAAGACTAAGTTGCCAAGCCATTGTGGCCGATGAAGACTTAATTGTTGAAATACCTAAATATACAATAAATCATGCTTCGGAGCGTCACTCATGACACTAAAATGGACAGATAGTCTTGATATTGCAATACAACTGGATGAGAAATTCCCAGATGTTGATCCTCAGCAAATAAGATTTACTGATCTTCATCAATGGATTTGTGAATTAGATGACTTTAGTGATGATGCCTCTAAATCTAATGAAAAAATTTTAGAAGCTATACAAATGCTTTGGATAGAGGAGAAGTAATCATGGCTTATGAGAAAAGTCTTGGCATCATAAAACCTGATGCTGTAGAAAGAAATTTAATAGGCTCAATTATCAAAATTATTGAGGATAACGATATTAAGATCAATCAGATGAAGATGTTAGAGTTAACTTCATCCATGGCTGAAGAGTTTTATAATATTCATAAAGGCAAACCTTTCTATGAAAAGCTAATTTCTTATATGACATCAGGCCCAGTTGTTTTAATGGTTCTTGAGGGCAATGATGTGGTGAAGAGATATAGAGATTTGATGGGTAAAACAAACCCCGAGGATGCTGCTGAGGGCACGATCCGTAAGTTGTATGCTAAAGACACTACTTTTAATTCCGTACATGGCTCTGATAGTATTGAAAATGCTTTAACTGAAATCAGTTTATTTTTTTAACCAAATCAATTATGAAAAATAACGCTATACAATCAATAAAGGGTTTTAAAGACATACTGCCCTCTGAGATTAAATATTATAAGTATATTGAAAAAATAATATTTGATATTTCAAATCAGTATTCCGTCAATGAACTTAGATTGCCATTCATAGAAAAATCAGAATTATTTATGAAATCAATTGGTGATGACACAGATATCGTTAATAAAGAAATGTATAATTTTATTGACAAGAATGGAGAGTCAATCTGCTTGAGACCTGAGGGCACTGCCTCTGTTGTTAGGTCAGTGATAGAACATAATCTAGTTTATGATCGTGGACTTAAAAAACAAAAATACATGTACTATGGTCCTATGTTCAGACATGAAAAACCACAAAAAGGACGATATAGACAGTTCAATCAATTTGGTATTGAATACTTTGGTTTCAGTGATACTAATAGTGATTTAGAATTAATTATATTAGGCGGTCATGTTTTTGACAAACTTGGACTTAAAAATATCAAGCTTCATATAAATTCACTAGGAGATAAGGATGATAAAAAGAAATATGCGGGGATTGTGACAAAATTTTTTACGTCAATTAAAAGTAAACTTGATGATTATCAACTAAATACATTAAATAAAAACCCACTAAGATTATTGGATAGTAAAAAAGATAATATAAAAGATATTTTAGAAAAAATACCTACTATGACCGAGACACTCTCCAATGAATCAAAGTCAAGATTTAATATACTATTGGATAAATTAGATGTTATCGGTATAGATTATATTCTAGATAATTCTATTGTCAGAGGCCTTGATTATTATAATGATACAGTTTTTGAGTGGCGAGATATGTCTTTAGGTAGTCAAAATGCTGTTTGTGCGGGTGGTAGATATGATTCTTTGGTGAAAAATACTGGAGGCAACGATGTTCCAGCTATAGGTTTTGCAATGGGTATCGAGAGAATTGTTGAGCTAATAAAAAATATCGATATCTCTTTTGATAAGCAACAGTTCATAATACCAATAATATCAACATTAGCTGAAACTGAATCATACGCAGTAGAGTTAACTACCTCCCTTCGTCATCGGTATCCATACTTGAGTTTTTATACTACTGATAGCTCTGCAAGTCTATCCTCGCAGACTAAAAGCGCCTTAAAAATTAATGATACTTTTATTATTCTTGTAACTAATGAAAATATTAAGGATAAATCTATTACAGTTAGGATGAAAGAAAATAAAATGAATGATACCATCCTTACCAATGATGAATTAATTAAACTTATGGATAAATCTTATGGCTGAGAACTATACTGAAGAAGAAGATAAACTAATAAGTTGGTTTAAAGAAAATTATATAAATATGATAATAGGTGTTGCTGTCGGAGTAGGACTGGTTTTAGGGTACAATTATCAACAAGATAATACTCTTAATAACCAATATGAGATATCATTAAAGTATGAAAGAGCCTTAGCTGGTTATCAGGAAAAAGAATATACTTCTATACTTTCACTATCTGAAGAATTATCTAAGACTGACCCTGAAAATATCTACACCTCTTTATCAAACCTTTATACAGCTAAAATATATCATGATAAAAAAGAATATGACAACGCATTAAAATCATTAAATCATATAGCCAACAATTCTAAATCTAATGAAATATTGAATATAGCAAAGTTAAGGTCAGCAAGAATTCTCATATATCTTAAAAGATATGATGAAGCAAAAGACACAATTCTCTCAATTGAGAATTATATTACTCAAGTAATTCCAACAGAGTTATTAGGTGATATTGAGTACTATAGTAATAATCTCAAAGAAGCTAAAAAGATCTATCAACTAAGCCTCAAAAATGAAATGACTCCTAATAAGAGAAAAATCATTGAAAATAAAATCAACTCAATAAATTAGTATGAATAAATTAATTATTTTAAGTTTATTATTTTTTATATCTAGCTGTAACAGTTTGAAATTACCTTCAGTATTGAATATTACTAACTTAAACTTATCTGAAAAACAAGATGCTTCTATTAATATTCAGACTATTTGGTCTACAGATATTGGGAATAAAAGAGATTATAAAACTGGCGTTCTTCAACCTTATTTTGTAGATGGTATCGCCTATACTATCGATAGTCATGGCTTAATTAGCGCAATTAAATTATTAGATGGCAATACTCAATGGACAGCAAGTCTTGACATGAAAGTATCGTCAGGATTAACTATGCATAATAAAAATATATACTTTGGCACTAACGATGGAATGTATCATGGCTATGACTTAGAAACTCTGATTAACCCATATTCTCTTTTTGATAGTCTAAATTTCATTGATTTCTTGGATGATAAGGTTTTAGAGCCCAAAATGAGTATCCAGCTTAAAAGCGAGGCATCTTCACCTGGTAAAGGCATTGATGATTTAATTATCATAAAACTCGATGATGGTGATACAACAGCTATAAATATTAAAAACAATAATATTGAATGGAATTATAAGGGTAGAAATGTCCCACTTAGCATTAAAGGATCGGGTTCTATTGCATCACAGAATAACAATATATATGTTCCTCGAGATGATGGTAATATAATTTCATTAGTTTCATCTAGTGGTAAATTAAATTGGTTAGCATCAATCTCACCGAGATCAGGTAGAAATGAGCTTGAGTCTCTGAGAGACGTCGAAATAGCACCTGTTATCAGTAATGGAGTTTTATTTATAGGATCTTATCAGGGCAACTTAGTTTCTATTGATACATTGAATGGTAATATAATTTGGTCTAGACCTATGTCAGTCATGTCGCATTTTAGTGTAGATGATAGTAGCCTCTATGTATCTGATGATTCTGGATACATATATTCAATTGACCGTTATAATGGCTCTATACAGTGGAAGCAAAATACACCGAATAATGTCCAGTCTACTCAAATTTTTATCATAGATAATTATATAGTTTCTTTAAGTGTTGACGGTCATATAATCGTAATTGACAAATTAGATGGAAAACTTCTTGTTTTTAAAAGTATTTTGAGTGATATAGATCCTCAAGCGAATGGGCTATTAGAAGATAAAGTACTTTATATAGTCAGTAAAAATGGTAGACTCAACGCAATTAAAATCAATTAATTGTTATCATGAAGAATAGTATTGCTATAGTTGGCAGAACAAATGTAGGTAAGTCCCTTTTATTCAATAAACTTACTCGTGCAAGAAAATCACTTGTTATAGATTATCATGGTGTCACTAGAGATATTAATAGTGGTTATTTGCTATTGGGTAATCGTTCTTTATATATTGAAGACACCGGTGGTATTCCTGAAAAAAATGATAAATTTAGCAGTCAAATTCTAGAAAAGGCATCTCAGTCAATTACAAAAGCTAGATTAATTTTATTTGTGGTGTCTGCAGCAGATGGACTCACTCTTCAAGATCATGAAATTTGTAAAATGTTAAGAAAGCTTGATAGAGAAATTATTCTATTGATTAATAAAACAGACTTATCAAAAAAATCTCAACCAGTAAGTGATTTTTATAAGTTAGGCATTAAGGATGTTCTTCTTATATCAGCTAAAAATAATACCGGTTTGTCAGAATTAAAAGATAAGCTTTCTCTTACTATAACTGGAGAGGAAATAGTTGAGAAAGATATATTTAGGAGAGTTTCAATTATAGGAAAACCTAATGCTGGAAAATCTACATTAATCAATACTTTGCTAAAAGAAGATAGGATGATTATATCAAGCGAAGCAGGTACTACCTTAGATGCAATTGAGATACCATTTATGTTCAAAAATAATAATTTTTTACTTTATGATACAGCCGGAATTACACGTAAGTCAAAAACAATATCTATAGTTCAAAAATTTAGTATCAACAGTACATTAAATACTATTAAGACTACAGATATATGTGTATTTATGATTGATGCTGATGCGGGCATAACAAAACAAGATAAAACTATTCTTAATATAATTAGAAAAAGTAATAAGGCTTTTATCCTCGCCATAAATAAAATAGATAAAAAAAGTAAAGAAGAGATATTAGAGCTCAAGAAAGATTTAAAGTATTTTTCCAATATAACTGACAATGCTGCCATAATTATGATATCGGCAATTAATAAAGATAATATTAAAAAACTTCTTTATACTTTATCAAATATCTCTTATTCCATTTATAAACGATATAAGTCATCACAATTGACCGATATACTGAATGAGGCTTTAGTTGATCACCCGCCTCCTATGATCAACAACAGAAGAATCAAACTTAAATTCGCCCAACAGGCTAAATCGGATTCACTTTCTATCATAATTCATGGTAATCAAACAGACAAACTGCCATCGTCGTATGAAAAATATCTTAAAAACTATTTTATTGATAAATTAGATTTAGTAGGTATACCTATAAAAATAACCTTATCAACACAAAAAAACCCATTCGATTGAATGGGTTTTTTAAATCATAAGTTTTAAATATTACTCAGCTGTCTTAGGGCTAATAATATTTTTTACTTCTGAAATTTTATTTGCTGGAAAACCGCCTGTATCAGCATGTTCTTTGATTAAGTCCGCATTATCTGCATTATAAACGCAGTAAACTTTATCTCCAGTTACATAACTGTGGACCCATTCAATTCCAGTTCCCATGTCTTTTAAAATTCCACATGACTTTTGTGAAATTCCTTGAAGATCCTCTTGTTTTAAATCTCCTGCTCCAGGGATTTCTCTTTCTATTACATATTGTGGCATATTACCCCTCCTTATTTGTATATTATCTATTTTGCTATGATTTTCATGAACCTTCAAGGTTTAAATGTTCTATTGTCCTTTTATCTATGAGCAATTCTGGGTCGATATATGTATTATTCACCAATACCGACCAATGCAGGTGTGCTCCCGTTGATTTCCCAGTTGTGCCTACTCTGCCTATAATTTGACCTTTTTCAACATATTGATTTTCTTTAACAAGGATTTCATCGAGATGAATCATAATACTCTTTAGACCTCTACCATGATCAAGAAATATTGATTTACCATTATAGAAAAAATTACCAGTTAATGTGATCTTGCCTGATGAAGGAGCAACAACAGAAGTACCAATATCAGCCGCTATATCATATCCATTATGATAATTACCCTCTGTACCATTATAAAATCTTTTAGTTCCAAATGTACCCGTGGTAATTCCTTTTACTGGTAAAATAAATTCTATATCAGGATTATTTTCAAACCATATTTTTCTTGCTTTAACTAACTTTATTCTATCCTTTTTTATTTTTTCTAGTATTTTTTTAGTTGGCTCAGTATATTTTTTATTGACATTAATTTTCTGAGTTTTAAAATTTTTCTGCACAATATTTATTCGAATTTCTCTTAAAACATCTCCATCTTTATTTTTTATTTCAAAGCTATGCTGCTCAGTTTTTAGGTGATATGATAGCCCATAAAGAAGATAAAACTTATTATCTTTATTCCACTTAAGTATTTTTTGTCCATCTATAAGAAGATCTTGATTATACTCTGCCTTGGTTATCTCGGTTACATAAATACCACCAGGGTGAACATTTGAGAAATTACTTGAAGCATATAAGGATGGGATATGAGAATAACTTATAATGAAAATTAATATATAGAATCTAATTAATCTCATGTCAGTATTTTGTTATTATCTTTCCATCCCTTCTTGATATATTTTGTACTTATTGTAGTGGTAATACCGCCTCTAACTTTCCAATATCCAATAACAGACATATATCTCGGTTTTATCAAGGTTCTAATATCCTTTAGTATGGAATTGGTGTTATCTTCATGAAATGCGCCAACATCTCTATAAGACCCCATATATAATTTTAATGACTTTAACTCAACGCATAATTTGTCCGGAACATATTCGATAGCAAATTCCGCAAAATCTGGTTGACCTGTTAATGGACATAAGCAAGTAAATTCAGGTATATCCATGGTAATTAAATAATCTTCCTTTATCTCTGGATTTTTGAATGTATCCAAGATTTTACTATGTAATTTCATTTATGTATCTCCTGATAGTAGTATTATACCTGAGATAATATTATAATCTATTGAAGGGTTCTCTATGCGTCTAACTAAAATTAAATTAGCTGGTTTCAAAACATTTGTTGATTCAACGACACTTTCTTTTCCGAGTAATCTGACAGGTATAATTGGTCCAAATGGTTGTGGGAAATCGAATATAATTGATGCAATTCGTTGGGTAATGGGTGAGTCATCAGCTCGAAATCTAAGGGGAGACTCGATGGACGACGTTATCTTTTCTGGCTCATCCTCAAGATCCCAAGTTAGCAAAGCATTTATAGAATTGTACTTTGATAATGAGAATAATACCTTAGATGCTAAATTTGCTAAATATTCCGAGATAGTTATCAAGAGAGAAGTCTCAAGAGATGGGGTCTCTAATTACTATTTAAATAATACAAGATGTCGCAGGAAAGACATTAAAGAAGTTTTTTTAGGAACAGGCCTTGGTCCAAGAAGTTATGCAATTATTGAACAGGGAATGATATCGAGATTAGTAGAGGCTAAGCCTGAAGAACTTAGAAGTTATCTTGAGGAGGCGGCTGGTATCAGTAAATATAAAGAAAAGAGAAGAGAGACTGAACTTAGGCTCAAGCATACAAAAGACAATCTGAATAGACTGAATGATGTGATGAAAGAAATAACATCCCAGCTTGGTAAGCTTGAAAGACAAGCAAAAGCCGCGAAAGACTATAAAGAGCTCCGTGAGAATGAGAAGGACCTAAAATTAAATTTATTAAGTTTAAAATGGAATAATTATAATAGTGAAATAGAGATGCTGGATGCTGACATAAGCAGGAGTAATATAGAGCATGAAAAACAAAAATCCTTAATTACAGGAAAAGATAAATTAATTGAAGAAACAAGGATTAAGAGAAGTAATGAGCAAGATTCATTTAACGCAATACAGGCTGATTTTTATCATATAGGCAGCGAAATTGCGAGATGTGAGAAAGATATAGAGCATAGTGAGCAAACTGAATCTTCGAGATTAAAGTCAATAGATGAGGTGATCCAATCGATCGAGAATCTAAAAAATAAATATACTGCTGAAAATGACAGAAGTGTAACAATTGATGAATCTATTATAAATAAACAAAAACAACTTTCAGCAATAACAGATAAGTTAGAAAAATTAAATAATGAAAAAGTTAATGCTAATAATGCATTACAAAATTGGCAGCTACAATATAATAACTTTATTTCTGAGCAATTAGAAACTAAAAATAAGCAGGAAATAGAGAAAACAAAAATAAGTGCATCAGAAAAGTCTATAGATTTATTATCGAAGAGATTAAAAATACTCGAATCATTTACAATGCCAGAAGACAAGAGCTCTGAAGACAAGAATGATATCATGGTGTCAGCAAGTGAAGTTCAACAGCAGATATCAACACTACTGGTTGATATACAAAGATCGGACTATTTAAAATCTAAAACTGATAAACTTTTGAACTTATTGCCAAAGAACCTTAAAAATTTATCTGAAAGCTTTAAATACCTAGTCAAGAAAATCAAGTTGCTTGTTAGATCTCAGCAAGATGAAATTAATGACATTAAAATCAAAATAGAAGATTACCAAAAAGATGTAGCAAGGGGAAATGAAGCTCTAGTTTCTTTAAAAGATAAAATTCTTAACAATGATAATATTAAGATTAAATTCGACAAAGAACGAATTGAGTTCAAGCAGATAATTGATAAAGTATTATGGGATACTGATGAATGTCAATCAGGTCAAAATGATATAAATGTTGCAATTTCATCATTAATGTCTGAAAAGTCAGCAGTTCAGGAAAATATATCCCGTTTAGATATTGAAATCGCCCAAATGAATGACAGGAGATTATCCCTATTATCAAATGAAAATGATGTTGAAAAACCATCATCAGATATGCAGAATTTACTTAAAAAACTTCTAAAAGATAAAAAAAGCAAAGAATCACAGCTAGGTACTTTAAGAGATAATCTGTCTACATTGGATAATCTGATATTAACTTATGAGTCTGAAAAGAGCGATATTAATAATATTATTTCTGACATAAGAGAACTCCTTGAAAAAAATAAAATCTCATTAAGCGAGAAGACAGCTCAAAGAAACTCTCTGAAGGATAATGCAGAAATACCTATAACGGAAATTGAAGAGGCTTTACAGAAAAAAGTCCCTGATGAAACAATAGATGTGTTAGAAAAAAATATTGATAGAGTACAAAAAAGAATAGAATCGCTTGGTGCAATTAACTTGGCGGCAATAGATGAATTAAGAGATCAAGAGGAAAGAAAGTTATATTTAGATAATCAATATAACGATCTATCTAAATCTGTTCAAACGCTAGAAAATGCAATTTCAAAAATAGATCAAGAAACTAAGTCTAAATTTAAAGAAATCTTTGATCAAATTAATAACAACCTTAACAACTTTTTTACTAAAATATTTGGAGGAGGTAAAGCTTATCTTGAGTTAACAGATAATGATCTTCTCAATACAGGTGTTTCCATAATGGCCAGACCGCCGGGTAAACTTGTTAAAAATATAAACTTATTATCAGGTGGAGAAAAAGCTGGTGTAGGCATAGCTTTTGTTTTTTCAATTTTTAAAATTAATCCTGCTCCTTTTTGTTTACTAGATGAAGTTGATGCTCCTTTAGATGATGCCAATAATAATAGATTTTGCAATGTAGTAAAAGAAATGTCTCAAACAGTACAATTTATATTTATCACACATAATAAATCAACAATGGAATTGGCTGATGTTTTATCTGGAGTAACCATGCGAGAGGCCGGTGTATCAAAACTTGTGTCTGTAAATGTAAATGAAGCTGTCAATTTAACATCTGAAAAGAAAATAAATTCTGAGACAGCTAATACTCAAAACTAACATCATGTCTTCTGATAAATCTGCATTAACAAAAAAATATAAACTTTTGATACAAAAAATTAATCATCATAATAAAATGTATCATACTTATGATAGTCCTGAAATCTCTGATATAGAATATGATAAATTATACTCTGAACTGAAAATTTTTGAGGAGCTTAATCCAAACCTTATAGCAAAAGAGTCTCCTACTAACAGAGTTGGCTCAAAGCTTTTAAGTGGATTTAGTAAAATAAAACATACAAGACCCATGCTGTCACTTTCTAATGCAGCTACATATGAGGATTTTTCAAGTTTCTATATAAGAACCACCAAAGATCTTAAAAACAATAGCTTTATTCTATCAGCTGAACCAAAATTTGACGGCCTTGCTATTAGTATCACATACATAAATGGATATTATGAGTCAGCTGTAACTAGAGGTGATGGCTATATTGGTGAGGACGTTACTTCTAATGTAAAAACTATCAAAACACTCCCATTAATTCTTGAAGGGGAAAATATCCCATCTAAATTATCATTAAAGGCTGAAATCTACATGAGTTTAAATGATTTCAAAAAACTAAATAATGCTTTATCACATAATGAAGAAAAAACTTTTGCTAATCCAAGAAATGTAGCTGCAGGCACCATAAGGCAGTTAGATCCAAATGTTGCATCACAAAGAAATCTCAAAATATTTTTTCATGGACTCATTGATGATGATACATTCTCAGATCTGAGTCACTCTGACTCATTAAATAGATTAAAATCTTATGGTTTGCCTGTCTGTAATTTAAATAAAAAAATATTGAATATAAAAGAAGCAAAAAAGTATTATGATCATCTCAATAAAATTAGATTATCATTACCATATGAGATTGATGGTATTGTTTTTAAAGTTGATAGCTATGAACAACAAGAAATTCTTGGCTCAACTTCCAAGGCACCGAAATGGGCGATAGCATATAAGTTTAAATCTATAGAAGAAAAAACTAAACTCCTAGGAGTAACATTTCAAGTTGGCAGGACAGGTACAATAACACCTGTTGCAGAGTTAGACCCAGTTAATATTGGTGGAGTAAAAGTCTGCAGAGCTAGTTTACATAATATGGATGAAATTAATAGAAAAGATATCAGAATAAATGATATAGTTTTTGTAAAAAGAGCTGGGGATGTAATTCCTGATATTGATCGAGTATCATTATCTGATCGAGTAAAAAGTGTAAAAATAATAGCTCCAAAGAATTGTCCCGCATGTGATTCGCCGCTGATCAAAATATCGATGCAATCGATATATAGATGTAATAATAATTATAAATGTAAACCACAAATTATTCAGTCGATCATGCACTTTGCATCACGTAAAGCAATGAACATCTCCGGCCTAGGAGAAAGCATCATCGAATCGTTAGTTGATAAGAAACTTATAAATAATTTTGTTGATCTTTATAAATTAACTCTAACACATATAAAAAGCCTTGATAGAATGGCTGAAAAATCTTCTGATAAACTCATAAGATCTATATCTGATTCAAAAAATACGACATTTGATAAATTTATCTTCTCTCTTGGTATTAAAGAGGTAGGTATAACCACTGCTGAGTCTTTAGCACAGAACTATCATAGCGTTGAAGATCTTATGTCTGCAAGTCAAGCTGAACTTTGTTCTATTAATGATATTGGTGAAATAGTAGCAGAGAATATACATAATTATTTCAGAAATAAAAAAAATCAAAATAAGATAAATAATCTAATTAAACTTGGTATTAATATTAGTTTTACAAGAACTGTTATTGATAATAAACTATCAGGCAATATTTATGTCATAACTGGCACATTCAAGAATATTAGTAGGGCAGATATAGAGAGTGCTCTTAATAAACATGGAGCTAAGGTAACTAATTCTGTATCAAAGAAAACTACAGCATTGATATTGGGAGCTAATCCAGGTTCTAAACATAAAAAGGCAAAGAATTATAATATCAATATTATCAGTGAAGATGACCTTATTAAGCTTCTCTGAGTAGCTCGTTGATTCCTACCTTAGACCTAGTTTTTTCATCAACTTTTTTTACAATTACTGCACAATAAAGGCTATATTTTTGGTCTTTAGATGGAAGCGATCCTGAAACAACAACAGAGCCCTCAGGAATGACACCATAAGATACTTTCCCGGTTTCTCTATCATATATTTTAGTACTTTGGCCTATGTAAACTCCCATTGAGATTACTGAATTCTTTTTGACTATGACGCCTTCCACAATTTCTGATCTAGCTCCAATAAAACAATTGTCTTCAATAATAGTAGGGTTTGCTTGAAGTGGTTCTAGGACTCCACCAATACCAACACCACCTGATAGATGTACATTTTTACCAATCTGCGCACATGAACCAACTGTTGCCCATGTGTCTACCATAGAACCATCATCAACATATGCGCCAATATTCATAAATGACGGCATTAGAACTACATTTTTACCAACATAAGTTCCTTCGCGTGCAATAGCCTGGGGTACAATTCTTATATTATTCTTTTTTAAATATTCTTCTTCAGTATTGTTAAATTTTGATGATAGTTTGTCATAAAATTTCGTATAACCTGTATCAGTTATTTTATTCTCTCTTAATTTAAAGGAAACAAGGATAGCTTTTTTAACCCACTGATTAACTTTCCAATCATTATCAATATACTCTGCGACTCTTAACTCGCCGCTGTTTAAGGATATTATTGTTTCTTCGACTGCTTTACTAACTTCATTTTTATCCATATTCTCCATATTTGAGGAATAAGCTTGCTCTATTATTTCTTGGTTTTTGTTCATAAGGTACTCGGAATTTTATTATCTGATTTATTATTGTTAATTATATTATCTTGTGAATCTAAGAATACAAGTATATCATAATATTGTCTAATATTTTGAACATACTTTACAGTTTCCCATCCTCTTGCGTAACCAAACTTAGTTTTTTTATAGTACCTTGATTGGCTTAATTTCAAGAGATAGGGTTCGATTGATTTCCAGTCAGAAACAACTTTATTATCTTTTTTAGCAAGATCTATAGCATCTATAATATGTCCATATCCAATATTATATGCAGCTATTGCAAACCATATCTTGTCCTTATCATTTATGCTATTAGGAACTTTATCTAACATCTTTTTTAAATACTTAGCACCACCATATATACTGTCTCTAGGATTTGTTCTATCGTTTACCTTCATATCTTTCGCAGTATTTTTTGTTAACATCATAATTCCTTTTACACCAGTGTATGATATAGCATCTTTGTTCCAGTGAGATTCTTGATAACCAATACTTGCCAATAATCTCCAGTCATGCCCATACTTTTTGGAAAAGCTTTTAAAATAAAACTCATACTGTGGAAAAATATTTGCAAGATCATTAACAAAATTCTTGCTACCAACAAAATTATATTGTGGACCATTGTTAAGATTTCTTTGTTTTATATATTTTAATTTATTTTCTTTTATTATAAATGTAAAAAACTCTGAAATCTTTTCCTGCAAATGGTTGCTAGAATCATCTGGGAGCGTCCAATAACTTTTTATATCAGTTGCAATTTTAAAGACACTTGAAATTTCCGGGAAATCATCTTGATAAAAAAATAATTCATCTGACGATAATACTGTATATCTAATTTTATTTTCTAGTAATAAATGTACTATCTCATCTATGTTAGCTGAATCTAAAATATTATAATTAGCTTTAGTTGGTTTGAAATACTTATTAACAATAGTCTCTATCTCAGGCGAATCTATTATGTTTATAGGATCTTCAGATATTTTATCTAAATCACTTAGTTTATTATAATATTTATTATTATAAACTAAATGATAATCCGTCTTTCTGTGTGAGTAAATTTGCCCCTTTCTTTCAATAAGACCAACATCTACGAGAATATCTATTTTTCTTTCATTAAGATCGTTAATTGCCTCTTCAATACTATTGATAGTTTTTATTTTTAGATTAACGTTTAGGTGTTGGGATAATTCTTTAACTAATTCGTAAGTAAACCCTATTTTTTGATTTTTTATTTCATAATATGATGCAGGCCCCGTCCTAATTCCAATTATGATCTCATCATTTTTAAGAATTCTCTCATAATCATTCACATTGAAGGGTAAATAGAGTTTAGATATTCCTATAATGACTAAAATAAGAAATGTTACATATAATATTCTAGATAAGAGGTTTAGCATTAGTCACTATTGTTTGCTCTATTTTGTGAGGCATTCATAGGCTTTTTATGATTAATGTTTTTACCTTGATAACCCTTATTCTTATTAAAAGATTTAAACTTATTATTGTATTTATTATAGCTATTTTTATTATATTTCCTGCGACCATTATACGATCTATGCTTATATATTTTTTTTGTTTTTATACCAAATAATGATTTAATTTTATTTATCAATCCTCTAAGTAAGCTAACTCTTCTCTTTTGAGGCGTTTTTTTAATAGCAACAGGTTTCGGAGGAGAGCTTTTTGGTGTAACTGCACTAACAATTGCTTCCTCATAATGCGAACTTGTTTCATTCAATGTTTTTGTATTTTTTTCATTTATTTTATTCAATGATGCCTTGAATTCTTCGCTAGTTCTATTTTCTCTATCTATATGATAGTTAGCGCCTTCAATTGTATTATCAGGCACAACCTTGATCGTAACTTTCTGCCTTGACTCTATCCCTTGTATTAATTCTCTCTTATCATTTAAGAGATACGTAGCAAGTCTTACTGGTAAGTAGACAGTTAGGGGTTTGCTATTTTTCATAGCTTCTTCCTCTAGCATTCTTACTAAATTTACAGAGAGAGTTGATAGTGATTTGATATGACCTACTCCACCACATGTAGGACATTGTTGATTATTATTATCTATGATAGATGATTTTAATTTTTGTCTTGAGATTTCCATCAAACCAAATTTTGATATTCTGCTAAATTGAATTTTAGCTTTATCAATTTTCGCTAGTTCAGCCATTTTTTTCATGACTGATTTTTGAGAATTAATTGACATCATATCGATAAAGTCAACTACTATGAGGCCACCTATATCTCGTAACTTCAATTGAGTTGATAGTGAAGCAGCTGCCTCTAGATTTGTGTTTAATGCGGTTTCTTCTATATCACCACCTTTTGTAGATTTAGCTGAATTAACATCTATGCTTGTTAAAGCCTCTGTCGTATCAAAGACAATATTTCCACCTGATGGTAAAGTAACTTTTTTTCTATATACACTCTGCAGCTGTGTTTCAATTCCAAAGTTACTAAATATTGGAACAGGCTTAGTATAATGTTCAACCTTTACTTTTGAGTGAGGTATAAAATGTTCTTTAGCATTCATGAAATCATCATAAAACTTTTTATCATCTATTATTACTTCATTGATCGATTCATCTACATAATCTCTTATAACTCTTGCAAGCATGCTGCTTTCTTGATAAATAAGAAAAGGTGCTTTTTTTAGTACTGAATTTTCAAGTATTGATTCATATATTTGTATCAAATAATTCATGTCCCATTCAAGCGTCTCTTTGTTTGTATCAAGACCAGAAGTTCTCATGATAATACTCATACCATCGGGTATATTCATATCATTTAATAATTTTTTTGCAGCCATCCTATCGTTCCCTTCTAGTCTTCTTGAGACTCCACCTGTATTGGGATTTTTGGGCAATAGAACAAGGTATTTTCCTGCTAGGCTCAAATAAGTTGTTAAAGCCGCACCTTTGGTGCCCCTTTCTTCTTTGTCTATCTGGACCACAATCTCTTTACCTGACTCAATGCAGTCACGAGATGTTTTTTGTTTACCTGGTGTGAATATATCTTGTGATATCTCTTTAAATGGCAAGAAGCCATGTCTTGACCTACCAAAATTTACAAAAGCGGCTTCTAAACTAGGTTCTACTCTAGATATTGTTCCCTTGTATATATTTGATTTGATGTTTTTCGATGGTAAATCTATGTCTAATTCTGCCAATTTGTTGTCTTCGACTATAGCCAAGCGCAACTCTTCTCTCTGAGAAGCATTTATTAAAATTTGTTTCATTTGGAATCCTGTAATTCATTTTCTCTCTTTTCTATATGATTTTTATTATATTTTAAAAGGGTAGGGCTCTAACTTATTTTTAAACTCTATTTCCTACCATTAATAAACATTTTTTCGTTAATTACTGCTGCTATTTCCTAATATAACTTGTTCAACAGCACTTTTTCTTTATTTTCAATGATTTAGCCTTTAAAATGACTAATTCGTATTAAACAATATAAAAATCTTTGAATTAATATATCAATGATTTACACTATCTTCAAATAATATCGTGTCTAATTCAAATAAAATTACTGTTAGGAAAGTCACAATTGGCAAGGATCAAGAAGGCCAAAGAGTGGACAATTACTTAAGAAAGATGTTGCCTGGAGTCCCAAATAGCCTAATTTATAAAATCATCAGAGACGGACAAGTTAGGGTAAATAGCGGAAGAATTAAGCCTTTATACAAACTTAAAAATAGGGATATAGTGAGAATTCCACCGGTTTCAATTGATCTAAAACCTCAGTCTTTATCAAAATCACTCATTAAAGATATTAAAAAAATTATATTATATGAGAATGACGATTTCATGGTTATTGATAAACCTGCTGGCATAGCTGTTCACTCAGGATCAAAAATTAAAAATGATATCATGTCTAGTTTAAGATCAATTGAAAAATACAAATCATTGTCTTTGGTTCATAGGCTTGATCAAAATACGAGCGGGTGCCTAATTTTAGCTAAGAATTATCAGTCTGCCTCCGGATTAGGAAAAATATTTCAATCAGGAATGGTTGAAAAGAATTATCTGTCACTTTTATCTGGATCACTAAGCGGGGACAAAGTGGCTGTAGAACAACCAATTATTCGTAATAAAGATAATAGAAGTAATTCTGTTTCAATTTCTAAAGACGGAAAAGATGCGTTTTCATATATTACGTTAATTAAACAGTATAAAGAATGCTGTCTTGTAGACATTAAAATAGAAACAGGACGCATGCATCAAATTAGAGTCCATGCTTCAAGCATCAATCAACCAGTGTGTGGCGATACTAAATATGGAGATGTGGATGTTAATAAAAGAATGAGAGATTATGGTCTAGGGAGAATGTTTCTCCATGCAAAAAAAATTTCTTTTTTTTACAATGGAAAGCATACTATTGAGTCTCCAACTCCTGAAGATCTATCATTAGTAATTGATAAACTTAAAAATCAATTATAGTATTAATATGTAGATAAATGAGAGTTTAAAGAAATGAGCGATGATAAGTTACTAAAAAATATAGTTGATTCTCTGATAGAGGAGCGAAAGTCAGATAAAAAATTCAAATTCTTAACAAGATCTATATTTTTTGTCTTTATACTTTTTTTAGTAGTTTCCATCATACTCTCTTCAACAGATAATATAAATCAAACAAATAAACATGTGGCAGTAGTAGAGGTTACTGGAATGATCTCTTCAGCTGGACCAGTGAACCCTGATGTAATTCTTCCACACATACAGAATGCAGTTAAGAATGATAACTGTGTTGGGGTTATCCTCAAAATTAATAGCCCAGGAGGAAGCGCAACTCAATCAAAGATTATATTTGATGAAATAAAAAAAATTAGGTTAAAAACGGATAAAAAAATATATGCTGTTATCGATGATGTAGGAGCTTCCGGTGGTTATTATATTGCAGCGAGTGCTGATCAAATATTTTCAAGCTCTTCAAGTATCGTAGGATCAATTGGAGTAAGATTAGACAGTTTTAATGTTTCTCGATTAATGGATAAATTGGGTGTTGATTCACAGACACTATCATCTGGTAAAGATAAAACAATGCTTGATCCCTTTTCGCCATTAACACCTGAACATCGTATTCATTTGGAAAGACTTTTAAAAAATATTCATAACCAATTTATACAAGATATTGAGTCATCTAGAGGTGACAAAATAACCCAAGATGTCTTTACAGGTTTATTTTGGACAGGTATAGAGGCTAAAAGAATTGGCCTAATCGATGATTTATTATCTACATATGATGTGAGTGAGAAATTTTTTAATAACAACCCATTGATTGTTTATAATAAAGAAAAAGATATAGTTAAAGAATTATTAAATTCAACCTTAAACACATCTAATACAATCTTTGGTATTAAATATTAGTGATGTTCTATAAAATCTTCTCGAAGATATTGGAAGACAAAACACATTGTATCTCATTAAAGAAAAACCCCAAAAATGATTTACTAGCAGAATTTACAATAAAAAGTACAGTAAATACTTATAAGGGTTCATTTGGCAAAACTTTGATTTTAGGGGGATCTGATGGTTATCTTGGTGCTGTGTTGATTTCTGGAATTTCGGCGCTAAGATCAGGATCACGATATGTTGAAATATTTTCAACTGAACGCCACCTTTCCTTAATATCTACATATCAACCAGAGTTGATTTCATCATCAGCTTTTGATGGATTAGAGAAGAAACTTGGATCATATAAAAATTTACTTCTAGGTCCAGGCATGGCGAATGACGAATGGTCAACGAAAATATTTTCATTGTTTAAAGATTTTATTCTCAATAATGAATTAGATAAAAATATCGTTGTTGACGCAGGGTTTTTGAGTTTACTATCTAATGATCCATTTAAAAATGATAACTGGATTTTAACTCCACATATTGGAGAAGCAGCCAATCTTTTAAATACAAGCAAAGAAAATATCATAAAGAATAAAATTGATTCCGCAAAACAAATTCAAAAGATATATGGGGGAATAATTATTATCAAAGGCCATGAGACTATAATTCAGACAGAGACTCAAACATTTATATGTGGACATGGTAATAGTAGTATGGGTACAGCAGGCATGGGGGATTGTTTGGCTGGGATCATTATATCACTGATATCTTTGGTGAATAAAAAAGATTATAATAATGCTGTATTATATGCAGTAGCTGCCCATTCTCTTGCTGCAGATAATGTCTTATCCAGTCAAGGTGGAATTGGAATTTTAGCCAGTGATGTAATAGTTGAAATTAATAAATTATTAAATGATTAAATAATACTTTAACAATATACAATGAAAAAAAAATACTATCATATCGATGATGAAAAACTTTATTATAAAATAATTAGTAAATTAAAAATCTCTCAAGAAAAATCGATTATCTTTTTAAATGGTGAAGTAGGAGCCGGTAAGACTACTTTTGTGAAATCGTATCTATCATCTTTAGGCGCAGATAATGATGCTACAAGCCCAACGTTTACAATAGTAAACGAATACTTAGATATGTCTCAAAAAAAAATTTATCATTATGATTTCTATCGTTTAAAAGATAAAAATGAATTATTTGAGATAGGTATAGACTATTATCTCGATCAGCCTGGTATTCACTTTATTGAATGGTCTAAAGAGTTTCTAAAATATCTTCCTAAGCCTGATATAAATATTTCATTTCTCATTCTTCAAAGCTCAAGATTAATCACGGTTGAAGTTAATAATGAAAAGTAGATTACCGATAATATGTGTAATGGGATGTACCTGCACAGGCAAGACAGAGTTAGCCATAAGTTTGCAAAAAAGTTTTCCAATTGAGATCATAAGTGTTGATTCAGCTATGATATATGAAGAATTAAATATTGGTACAGATAAACCTTCTAATGAAATTCTTAATACCGTTAAACATCATCTTATAAATATCCGCAAACCGAATGAAGATTATAATGTTGGAAACTTTTATAAAGACACGGAGCTCTTAATCAAAGATATTCATATGCGTAATAAAATACCTCTGCTCGTAGGTGGTTCCCTGATGTATTTTAATAGTTTATATAAGGGATTATCTGATCTTCCGGATAAAAATGTTATAGAAAGAGAGTTAATTGACTATTTAGTAAGTAAATATTCATTAAGAGATCTACATTACTGTTTAAAGCACATTGACTTGACATCATACAATAAAATTAATCGAAATGATTCTCAGAGAATACAAAGAGCAATTGAAGTTTATTTGACAACTGGCAAACCAATTTCTTCATTCTTTGATAACAAAAAAAGCTTCCTCGATGCTTATGATGTAATAACTATACAAATGCATTCGAAAGAAAGGTTATTTGTTCATGAGAGAATTGAATCAAGAACAAGAGAAATGTTTCAGAAAGGTTTGATAGAGGAAGTAGAATTTGTTTCTAGAAAATATAATCTTACTCGAAAATCTAAATCCATGAAAATTATAGGCTATAAGCATGTATTAGAGTTCTTGGAAAATAGTGGAAATTTTGAAGATCTAGTAAATCAGTGTATTTTTGCTACCCGCCAACTTGCTAAGCGACAAATTACCTGGCTCAAACAATTTCCCTCAGATATTGAGGTTGATATTAAGAATTTTGACCCCAATATTATTTGTAGGCTAGTTGACAGTCATTGCAATTTAAGTAAATAGTGTCAATATTAACTATATAACTATCAATAAGAGCATTACGTTTAGTAGGGTATTAGTATGCAAGATAATCTTCAAGATAAGTTCCTGAATAAGCTTAGGAAAGACAAGATTCAGGTCTCGATTTTTCTCATGAATGGTATTAAACTCGATGGTGTTATAGAAGCATTTGACCCATATACTATTATGCTCAAAAATAAAATAACTCAGAGTATATATAAACATGCAATTTCAACAATTGTCCCAAGTCAATCTACTAAAATAGAAATTGATGAGTAAAGGTCTTTATATTATGATGTATTCAAAGGAGTATTTATATGGCATGGAATGAACCTGGCGGCAACAAAGATCCTTGGAGTCGCAAACCCAAGGGTAACTCAGAAGTAGATAAACTGATTAATGAATTTTCAAAATCATTCAAAGACCTACTTGGTGGCTCAAGTGGTGGCTCAGGTACAAATAAAAAGAACACATCAATTTTTATAGCTCTAATTGCGGTATTTTATTTATTAAGCGGTATATATATCGTGAATGATGGTGAAAGAGGAGTTGTTCTTCAATTTGGTAGTTATCATTCTATGACTTCTCCCGGTCCTCATTGGGTGCCTAGATTAATTCAAAAAGCAGAAATCGTTGATGTTTCAAAAATAAGATCAAGCCAACAAAAAGCAGTTATGTTAACTGAAGACGAAAATATAGTAAGTGTTAATTTTGCAATCCAATACGATGTGAAGGATGCAAGTGATTTTATTTTCAATTTGAGAGATCCAGATGAAACTTTAAGTGCAGCAGGTGAAAGCGCTATCCGAGAAGTGGTTGGCAAAAATAGCATGGATTTTATAATAACTGAAGGCAGAGAAGAAATCGCTTCTAATACAAAAGACCTGCTTCAAAGATTGCTTGATGAGTATCAGTCGGGTATCAATGTACAAACTGTTAATATTCTAGAAGCCCAACCTCCAGAGCAAGTTCAAGATGCATTTTCTGATGCCATAAGAGCCAGAGAGGATGAACAACGATATATTAACGAAGCTGAAGCATATAGGAATGAAATTATTCCTCTTGCTCGCGGGGAAGCTGTGCAGATATTGGAAGAAGCAAAAGCATATAAGGTTAAAATTATTAAATCTGCTGAGGGTGAGGCGTTAAGATTCTCAAATTTATATGAAGAATATGAAAAAGCTCCTCAGGTTACAAGAGAAAGGCTTTATTTAGAAGCGGTAGAATCTGTATTAGCCAATACATCAAAAGTTATGGTTGATGTAGAAGGTGGAAACAATCTTTTATATCTACCTCTAGATAAAATAATGGAATCTAGAACAAGGAATCTAGATGATTCAAATACTTCACCCAATCAGGATTTGAACAGAGGAACAATTAATTCTTTATCCGAAAAAATTAGGAATAATAGAAATAGTTTTAATTCAAGAAAGAGAGATTTTTACAGTGAATAATAGAAATATAGTAACAATATTACTGGCAGGCTTAATAATAATATCTTCATCTGTTTTTATTGTCGATGAGAGAGAAATCGCCATTAAATTTAGGCTTGGTGAAATTGTGAAAACTTATGATGAGCCTGGAATCTTCTTGATGATTCCTTTTATAAATAACATTAAAAAATATGATTCACGTCTTCTGACAATGGACTCTAAGCCTGAACAATTTTTGACTAGCGAGAAAAAGAATGTAATCGTAGATTCATATGTTAAATGGAAAATCACAGACCCTCAGAATTTCTATAGATCTTCTAAGGGTGATGAAAGAATTGGCATAAATAGATTATCACAAATCATTAATGACCTAACAAAAAGTGAATTTAGTAAGAGAACTATAAATGATGTGGTCTCGGGTGATAGAGTTGCATTAATGAATACAGTGAGAACAGAGGCAAACAAAGCATCTGCAGCACTTGGAATCTCGGTCATAGATGTTAGGGTTAAAAAAGTTGATTTACCTGATGAAGTTAGTAATTCCGTTTATGCTCGTATGGTTAAAGAGCGTGCTACAGTTGCTAAGTCATTTAGATCCAAAGGTAAAGAAGAAGCTCAAGGTATTACCGCATCTGCTGAAAGAGAGTCAGCTACAATTGTCGCAGAAGCTTACAAGGAAGCTCAAGTTATAAAGGGTGAAGGCGACGCAATATCAACTGAAACTTATGCCGCTGCTTATAATGTCAGCCCTGAATTTTATTCGTTTTATAGAAGTCTTTCTGCATATAAAAACACATTTAATACAAGACAAGATATTCTTCTAATTGATCCGGAGTCGGACTTCTTTAAATATTTCAATAATCCTTTGGGTAAAAAATAATTGATATTTGGCATGTAATACTAATAGCTGTTTGTATTACTATCATCCTAGAAGGCATGATGTTATTCATCACTCCTACATATACAAAAAAAGCGATCCTTTATTTTAGCGAACTAAGCAATAAGTCTTTGAGAATAATTGGTCTTATCTGTATGATATTGGGGTTAGGTCTTTTTTTATCAATTATTTAGGACAATTATGAAATCAAAAAACTTTTTAATTCCAGATGGTATTGAATATTATATTGGAGATAATGCAACTAATTTTGATAGAATCAAATCAAAAATTATAAAGATTTATAATAAATATGATTATACACATATAATACCTTCTATTTTTGATAGTTTAGAGAATCTATTAAATCTCAATTCAACAGATCTAGATAATAAGACTGCATATATTTTAGACCGTTCAAATGGTAATGAGATTGGTGTCCGAGCTGATATCACACCACAGATATCAAAAGTTGATTACCAGATTACAAATGGTCAAGGTAATTCAAAGTTTTCTTATATGGGTGATATTCTTTGTCTATCACCTGGACCCTTTGATAGAATTAACCCTTTTCAGACTGGAGTTGAGCACTTTGGTAATGTGAGTAAAAAAATAGACATAGAAATAATTAAACTAATGATAGATATAATTTCACTCTCTAAACAACGAAAAATTGTCATCGAATTAGGAGACCTTTCGTTTATAAATAATCTTCTGATTGATTTAAATATATCCGAAGATAATAGATTAAAATTAATTGATCTGATTAATTTAAAGTCAAAAATAGAAATCAAAGATTTTTTTAAAGATTTAAAACTATCAAATAAAAAGTTACTCTTACTACTTAATCTAATTGATATCTCAGGTGATATATCTGTTCTATCAGAGTTAAGGAAATTATCTAAATCTTTCAAACAGGATTTATCTAATGAGATTGAGGAGTTAATATCGATCTCTAAGTCAATAAATAAGGTTAGCGATATATCTCAAGTTCAAATTGATCTTTGTGAACTCCATGGTTTCAGTTACCAAAAGGGTTTAATTTACTCTGCATATGTTCCAGGATTAAGAAAGGAAATTGCTAGAGGCGGAAGATATACTGCATATATAACAGAAAGTGACAAAAAAAGATTAGCAACAGGTTTCAGTCTAGATGTCAAAGACATCCTTGATTTGTCAATCGGAAGGAGAGATGCGCATGTCTAACGTTTTACTAGTTGGCACTCATTGGGGAGATGAAGGCAAAGGGAAAGTTGTTGATGTCTTGTCAGAGAATGCTGGAGGTTGTGTTAGATTTCAGGGTGGGCATAATGCTGGTCATACACTAGTAATCAATAATGTGAAAACAATACTTCATTTAATACCATCAGGAATATTACGTGATGATGTTAAATCAATCATAGGCAATGGTGTTGTTATCTCTCTAGAAGCTCTCGAGCATGAGATTAAGGAGCTAATGGATAATAATATAAGCATCGAAAACAAGCTTTTTATTAGTCAATCCTGTCATGTTATTTTGCCAACTCATGTGGCCTTAGACATAGCTCATGAACAATCATTAGGAAAATCCTCAATAGGCACGACAGGTAGAGGCATAGGTCCGACTTATGAAGATAAAGTTGCCAGAAGAGGAATTAGATTAATAGATTTCTTCAATACTGATATTCTTAGAAAAAAACTCGAAAAATCAATGAAATATCATAATTTTTTATTAAAAGAATATTATAAAAGCGACACTATTTCTGTCGATTCTGTTCTTGATAAACTGACTCCTATATTTGATAGAATTAAAAAGTACGTTTGTGATGTGGTGCCACTAATTTTAGATCTAAATAAAGATTCCAATATAATTTTTGAAGGAGCTCAAGGAACCATGTTAGATATTGATCATGGTACTTATCCGTATGTAACTTCTTCGAATACTACTTTGCCAGGTTTGATAACAGGAACAGGTATTGGTGTTGATAAAGTTGACTATTCTTTAGGCATAACCAAGGCATATACAACAAGAGTTGGTCATGGGCCGTTTCCAACAGAATTACATGATCAGTTAGGCTTAGATATTGCTAAATGGGGCGGCGAGGTTGGCGCGACAACAGGTAGGGCAAGAAGATGTGGATGGCTTGATCTTAAAATACTTAGACAGTCAGTTGAGTTAAATCGTATTGATGGAATAGCTTTAACTAAATTAGATGTTCTTGATAACTTAGAGAAGATTAAAATCTGTGTTGACTATGGAGATATCGATTATGAAAGCTTTGAAGTATCAGATATGGAATATTTGGAAATCGATGGGTGGATGTCCTCAACTGTAGGCATTACAGATTATGATAAATTACCTGATAATGCTAAAAAATATATCAAAACTATTGAGGAAATCTCCAAAACTAGAATTGTTATGATTTCAACTGGTCCATCAAGAGATCAGATCATAACTCTAGAAGATATTTTTGCATAGATTAAATTATGAAAGAAACATTTCAATATATCTATGGTATTCATACATGTAATGCTCAGCTTAAACTTGATCCCAATAGTATAACTAAAGTATTTTTTAAAAAGCCTCCTTACAATAATCATCTAAAAACAATTTTTGATAAATGCAAATCTTTGAGTTTAGATATGATTGAACTTGAAAGGGATCGACTTACTTCGTTATGCTTATCATCAAAACATCAAGGAATTGTGATAGAATTATCGAGTAAGTTATCATCAGGATTTAATCTTGACTTATATTTACAAACTGAAAAAAATCCATTTATAGTTATCTTTGATTCTCTTCAAGACCCTAGAAATCTTGGTTCTTGTATAAGGACATCTAATGCTGCTGGTGCTAGTTTAATTATTAAGAAGAAATCTAATTCCTGTGAGATATCACCGTTGGTCCATAAAACAGCCTCAGGCGGATTACAGGGATTGTCATTACTTGAAACAAATAATGTTTTATCAGTCATAAAAAAATTAAAAAACAATAATATACGAGTAATTGGTACTTCAGATGCTGTTTCCAAGTCAATATATGATCTGCAGCATATAATGTCTGGTGTTGCAGTAATTATTGGCGCAGAAGGAGAGGGTGTTAGTAGGTCTTTACTAGAGTCATGCGATGATGTTTGCTCGATTCCAATATATGGGTCTGTTGAATGCCTAAATGTGGCTGTAGCGACTGGTATTACGCTTTATCAGATCAAAAAACTTATCAAAAAAACTAAATGAATATTTGAAATATACTGGATACTAAAGTAGTATTCGCATATTGGATAAAACTATGAAAAATTACGAATTATTATTAATGTTTAATGTAAACCAAGAAGAGTCTACTAACAAGACTGTGGATAAGTATAAAGACCTTATCAAATCTAAAGATGGTAGCGTAGATAGATATGAAGATTGGGGAATAATGAAACTAGCTTATAATATCAATAAAATTAACAAAGCTAGATATATCCTACTAAATTTTGAGGCTTCAAATGAAGTATTGGCTGAATTAACTAGCTTAATAAAATTCAACGATAATATAATTAGACACATGTTCATAGCGCAAGATAAAAAGATTACAGAGCCATCTATAATGATGCAAAACAGAGAAAGAGCGTAAATATTATGGCAGAAGAGCTTACAAAGAAAAAATCCGATCTAATTGATCAAATTGATTATAAAAACTTGGGTTTTTTGAAAAAATTTATTACAGAATCAGGTAAAATATCACCCAGAAGAGTTGCAGGGACATCTGCTAAAGAACAGAGAAGAGTTAATAAGGCAATCAAAATAGCTAGACATCTAGCATTATTGCCATTTTGTGATAATCATAAACAATAATGGATGTATTACTTCTAAAAAATATTAAAAAGCTTGGCGAGATTGGATCTAAGGTCTCTGTTAAGTCAGGTTATGCTAGAAATTTTCTATTGCCTACAAATCAAGCGGTCTTGCCAACAAAAGAAAACCTAGCAAAAGTTGAAGAACAAAAACAAGAATTATTAAAAATTGAAGAGGAAATGAGATCTAAAGCTTTGCTGGAGCAAGAGAAATTTAATAATTATGAGCTCTCTTTTGAAGTTAATATCCAAGAAGAAGATAAACTTTTTGGTTCTGTAACGTTACAGAATGTAGTGGATAAATTAAAAGAAGATGGTTTTGATTTACCAAAAAAACAAGTGAATCTTCCGTCAGGTCCAATTAAGATATTCAAAGATGATTATATTGCAACAATCAGCCTACACATAGATGTATTAGTAACGGTCCCAATTAAGCTCATTAAGATTACTAAATCGCCAGAAGAAACTCCTGAATCAACAGAAGTTGAACTAGACACAGATACTTCTTCATAAACATACGAAACTTAAATACAATAAAATCTATCTAATCATTCATATGATGCTATATGTTTCATAGTTAAATTTTTTATATCTAAATACTTATGAGTTCCTTGATATTTAATTTATTCCACAATATTTCCACAGACTCTTATCTATAAAATCTATTATTTTTCAGTTAGAATAAATCATGGATAGCAAAATACCATCTACACCAAAATCACTAGAAGCTGAGCAAGCCTTTTTGGGATCATTAATTATGGATTCATCTGCATGGGATCAGATATCTCATTTAATTCAGTCTAAGGATTTCGTTGATGTGAATCACAAAATTATATTTAACGAAATTTATGATCTTGCTTCTGCTGGACAAATCATAGATGTTGTAGTCCTAGAAGACTGTCTTAAAAGCAAAGGTGTTCTAGATAAGATTGGCGGCCTTCCATACCTTGGGCAATTAGCTAGAAAAGTACCTACATCAGCTCATATCAAAGCATATGCAGATATAATTAAAGAAAAATCTATTATGAGAGAACTAATTAACATAAGTAATCGAACAGTTCAGGCTGTACATCAGAGTGAGCACGGTGATGTTAAGGAGGTTTTAGATAAAGCAGAATCAGAAATTTTTGGAATATCTTCTCTATCAGCAGTAAATGATGGGTTGCATAAAATTGGTCCGGTTGTGAATTCATATATTGAAACCGTATATAGTAAAAAAAATAGTGATGAAGTTGATTATCTTTTAACTGGTTATAGTGAGTTTGATAAATTAGTTTCAGGTTTGCAAAAATCAGATCTAATAATAATAGCTGGCAGACCATCAATGGGAAAGACAGCATTTGCGATGAATATAGCTCAAGATATAGTCTTTAAACAGAAAAAAAAAGTTGGGTTCTTTAGTCTTGAAATGTCTGCACAATCTATTGCCTTAAGAATGCTTTCATCTCTAAGTTCTGTCTCACAACAAAAAATTAGAACTGGCGACTATGAGGCATCACCTAAAGACACAAAACAAGTCACGTCTGCGATAGAAATGATGAATGATTGTGATTTTTATATTGATGATACTGCTGCAATATCACCAATGGATTTAAGATCAAGAGCAAGACGCATGAAAAGGGAGTCAGGTATTGATATGATAATTGTTGATTACTTGCAACTAATGTCTATACCACAATATTCAGAGAACAGAGTAAACGAAATTGCCGAAGTAACAAGATCATTGAAGGCCATCGCTAAAGAGCTTGATTTGCCTGTAATAGCTCTATCACAACTTAACAGGGGCGTTGAAACACGTAATGATAAACGTCCTTTTTTATCTGATCTAAGGGAATCAGGCTCTATTGAACAAGATGCTGATCTTATTATATTTTTGTATAGAGATGAAGTCTATGATCCGAATACAGACCAAAAAAATATTGCGGAAATACGTGTAGAAAAACATAGAAACGGGCCTACCGGATTCGTGAAATTAACATTTGTGCCACATTGCACTAGGTTTGAAGACTACTTTCCACAAGTCTATGATGGAGTAGGAGAATATTAAATTATTCTTCCAGAAATTGTAATTTATTCTCTTTGTTTTCCCATTCTTTAGCATCCTCAGGAGCGTCTTTGAATTCTGTTAATATCGGCCACTTTTTTGATAATCGCTCATTTAACTCTAAAAAATTTCTATTATCATCCGTTATATCCTCATCAGATATAATTGCATCTATTGGACATTCTGGAACACACAAACTACAGTCTATACATTCGTCAGGATTGATTACTAAAAAATTTGGACCTTCATGGAAACAGTCTACAGGACAAACTTCCACGCAGTCAGTATATTTACACTTTATACAATTTTCTGTGATAACATATGTCATAAGAGTATTATTTTGCACTATATCTATAGTTTTTGCACATAAAAAATAAAAAATATTAAGCATGAAAAAAATAAGAAAAGCAGTTTTTCCTGTAGCAGGCTTAGGGACAAGATTTCTCCCTGCGACGAAGGCCAGTCCAAAGGAAATGTTGCCAATAGTAGATAAACCCCTTATTCAATATGCCGCAGAAGAAGCTGTTCAAGCTGGTATCGAGCAACTTATCTTTGTCCTTGGCAGAACTAAAAATGCGATTATAGATCATTTTGATGCTGCTCCAGATCTCGAATCTGACCTCAGAAGCAAAAATAAGAATTCTCTCTTGAAAACCGTTCAAAATATTGTACCTAAGAATATTGACTGTGTCTTTGTTAGACAAGATTTGCCATTAGGTCTTGGTCATGCAATTTATTGTGCTAAAAGTATTATAAATGATGAACCTTTTGCAGTTATTTTAGCTGATGATTTAATAAAATCTAAAACACCATGTTTAAAACAAATGATTAATTTATATAGTGATATTAATTCGACAATAGTAGCCATTGAAAAAATTAACAAGAAAGATTGTAACAAGTATGGAATTATAGATTATTCATCCAAGTCTAAGTCTTTATATAGCCTAAAATCAATCATAGAAAAACCCAGTAATGCAAAAGCTAAGTCTAATTTAGCTGTTGTTGGAAGATATATATTACCTTCGAATATTTTTGGCAAAATCAAAAAGTCTAAACCCGGTGTTGGAAAAGAAATACAGATAACAGATGCAATTTCTGGATTAATTGAAGATCATGATGTGTATGGGTATGCTTTTGAAGGGAAAAGATTTGATTGTGGAAGTAAATTAGGCTATTTGAAAGCAACTACTGAGTATGCGATGGAACACAAAGAATTATCTAGAGACTTTAAAAACTATCTAAAAAGATTAAAAATATAGAAAATATTATTGATGATATTCTATTTATCAATTATGATGCCTTATCTTATTCCTCGGTAGCTCAGTTGGTAGAGCGAGTGACTGTTAATCACCAGGTCGGCGGTTCGAGTCCGTCCCGAGGAGTAGTTTAAAGAGAGTTGACTATTCTTTTCATGGCTTCTTTTAGAGAATCCATGTCAATAGCAATAGATATTCTGATGTGACCTTCTTGACCAAATGCACTTCCCGGAACAACCGCAACTTTAGCAGTATTTAATAAATGGAGTGCTAATTCTGTATCATTAGTAATTTTTTTGCTATTTGCTATATATTCTTTGAATGAAGGAAAAACATAAAATGTACCATCAGTTTCTTTACACATGACCCCGTCTATCAAGTTTAATTCATTAACAACATAATCATGTCTTTTTTTATATTCTTTTGTCATTAGTGGCATTTCGTCACATGTTTGCGATAGAGCTGCGCAAGCCGCAGCCTGCGAAATTGAACTTGCACAAGATGTACTCTGAGACTGAAGAGTTTTCATTTTTTTTATGATTTCTTTATTTCCTGCAGCATACCCAATCCTCCATCCTGTCATTGAATATGCTTTTGATACACCATTGAGCACAATTGTTCTATCTTTTAATTTAGGACATGCATTCACAATGTTATGAAACTTTTCTTTATTCCAATGAATATGTTCATATATATCATCAGATGATACGTATACGTCATTGTATCTTAAAAGAATATCACCAAGTTTTCTCAATAACTCAGAGGTAAAGTATTTGCCACTAGGATTATTTGGACTGTTCAACATGAATAATTTTGTTTTATTAGTTAGAAGCGCTTCAAAATCAGATGGATTTATATCAAAATTCTCTTCATAACTTGTTTCAAGCATTATTGGAGTTCCACCTGAATATACAACCATGTCAGCATAAGATACCCAGTATGGCTGAGGTATGATAACTTCATCGCCTTCATCGATTAATACTTGTAGAAGATTAAATATTGACTGTTTACAGCCAGCTGACACAATTACTTCATCCATCTCATAATCTAGATGATTCTCATTTTTGAATTTGCTGATTATTGCTTTTTTGAGATTTACAGTGCCATCCACAGATGTATACTTTGTCTGTCCACTATCTATGGCATTTTTCGCTGCTTCTTTAATATATTGAGGTGTATCGAAGTCAGGCTCACCTACAGTTAAGACAAGCACATCCTCTCCATTTTGGCGCATTTCGTTCGCCTTGGATGTTAGTGCCATTGTCGATGATGGTTTAATTAATTTTATTCTATTTGAGAACGTCAACGTATTTCCTTGATATGTAATATTATCTCAAACGAGTCTTTTAAGTCAACTTCATGTTAAAATATTTTATATGAAGAAGTTTAATCTTGTTTCAAAATTTAATGCTGCTGGTGATCAACCTATGGCAATTAAGTCTCTAATTAAGGGGATTGAGTCTGGTGACCAGCATCAAACATTGCTTGGTGTTACTGGCTCGGGTAAAACATACTCAATGGCTGAAATTATTGCAAAAACTGGTAAGACTACTCTTATTATGGCGCCTAATAAAACTCTAGCTGCTCAACTATATTCTGAGATGAGAGACTTCTTTCCAGATAACTCAGTAGAATATTTTGTGTCATATTATGACTATTATCAACCAGAAGCATACGTTCCTGTATCAGATACATTCATTGAAAAAGATGCGTCTTTGAATGAACATATTGAGCAAATGAGGCTCTCTGCTACCAAATCACTAACAGAAAGAAAAGACGCTATTGTAGTAGCAAGTGTTTCAGCGATTTATGGTTTAGGAGATCCAAAGACTTATCTTAAGATGAAATTACATTTAGTTAGTGGCGATCTAATAGATCAAAGAAAAATATTAAAACGTTTAGTTGAGCTTCAATATACAAGAAATGATCTTGAGCTGAGGAGAGGGACATATCAGGTTAAAGGTGAAATAATAGATATCTTCCCTGCAGATTCAGAAAAAGAAGCATTAAGGATAGAGTTATTTGATAGAGAAATTGAAAGTTTATCTATATTTGATCCCTTGACGGGACAATTATTGAGACGCATTAATAGGTTTACTATTTATCCGAAGACACATTATGTGACACCAAAAGAAATAATGGATAATGCCTCTATTCTAATCAAAGAAGAATTAAAAAAAAGACTAATTTTTTTCTCTCAAGAAAATAAACTATTAGAAGCGCAACGATTAAAAGAACGAACTAACTATGATTTAGAGATGATAGCTGAAATGGGATACTGTTCAGGAATAGAAAATTATTCCAGATATATATCTGGAGGGAAAGCAGGAGAGCCGCCACCTTGTCTTCTAGATTATATGCCAGATGATGGTCTCATAATCCTGGATGAAAGTCATGTAACTGTTCCTCAAATTGGGGGGATGTATAGAGGAGATAGATCTAGAAAACAAACTCTTGTGGATTATGGTTTTAGGTTACCTTCAGCATTAGATAATAGACCTCTCAAATTTGAAGAATTTACGGGTTATAATTTTCAAACAATATATGTTTCTGCTACTCCAGGCCCATATGAAATTGATAAGTCTAGCAAAATTGTAGAGCAAGTTATTAGGCCTACAGGATTAATTGATCCACAAGTATTAGTCAAACCATCATCAAATCAAGTTGAAGATGTTTTGTCGGAAATCAATAAAGTAATTAAAAATAACAATCGTGTCTTAGTAACTACCTTGACAAAGAAAATGGCTGAAAATCTTACTGAGTATCTACATGAATTCAACATTCAAGTTAGATACTTGCATTCTGACATTAATACCGTAGAAAGAGTCGAAATTATAAGAGATCTTAGAAAAGGTGTTTTTGATGTATTGGTCGGTATTAATTTATTAAGAGAGGGTCTAGATATACCAGAGGTTGAATTAGTTTGCATTCTAGATGCTGATAAAGAAGGTTTTCTAAGATCAGATAAATCCCTCATACAAACTATTGGTCGAGCTGCAAGAAACATTAATGGTCGTGTAATTTTATATGGAGACACAACAACACGATCAATGAAAAAAGCTATTGATGAAACAGAAAGGAGACGCAATATTCAGATTCTCCATAATAACAAATATAACATAAAGCCAGAAAGTATTAAAAAAGCAATCAAAGAAGCCTTAGATGAGGATATCTATATATCAGCAAAAAAGTTAGACAAGCTAACATTAATATCAAATGTTAAAAAGAAATTTCCTAAAGTAAACGGCGATAATGTAATATCGGTTATTAAAGAGTTGGAGAAACATATGTTTTCCCATGCGAAAGATTTAGAATTTAAAAAAGCTGCACAGATAAGAGATCAAATAGAGACTATTCAGGAAAACTTTCTTGATATGCCTAATAAAAATAAAAGGAGTAAATAAAAAATATTGAAATGTATTAGCTATAAATTAGCTTGAGAATAGCCCAATGCCATGTTAATTTTACATGACTTAGGCGCGTAGCTCAGCTGGTTAGAGCGCCACCTTGACATGGTGGAGGTCGTTGGTTCGAGTCCAATCGTGCCTAAAATATAGAATTATGTATAAAGTAAAAATAGAAAATAAAACAATAGATGTGGATAGCAACACCACAGTTGAAAAACTGGTTGATGAAAATTTTGAAAAGCCTTTATGTGTTGCTGCAAAGATGAATGATAAACTCGTGGATCTTAGTTGCATTATAACAGAAGATGCTAGCATTGATCTTGTTAAACCAAATGATCCAGAAGGTCTTGAAATTATAAGACATACATGTGCCCATCTATTTGGTCATGCACTGAAACAGATCTATCCTGATACCAAGATGGTTATTGGACCAACTATAGAAAATGGTTTTTATTATGACATATATGGTTCGGATACGATTTCAGAGAAAGAATTAAAATCAATAGAAACCGTAATGAAAAAACTCTCCAAGAAGAACTATAAAATTCAAAGAGAGGTTGTAAGCAGAGAAAAAGCATTAGATGTTTTTAGCAATCGTAATGAAGATTATAAAATCAAGCTTATAGAAGAAATACCTCATGATGAAATCATTGCTCTATATTATCATGAAGAGTATATCGATATGTGCAGAGGCCCACATTTAGTTAGCACCAAACATCTAAATTATTTCAAACTAATGAAAGTTTCAGGATCATATTGGAAGGGTGATTCTAAGAATACCCAATTACAACGTATATATGGAACTGCTTGGGATACGAAAGAGAATCTAAAAAAATATTTAACGAGATTAGAAGAAGCAGAAAAAAGAGATCATAGGAAAATTGGTCAAAAGCTTGATATGTTTCATTTTCAAGAAGAGTCTCCTGGAATGGTTTTTTGGCATAATAATGGTTGGACTTTATTTAACATAATTAAAGATTTTATAACAGGATATTTAAGAGATAATGATTACAAGGTAATCAATACACCTCAAATATTAGATAAGTCACTATGGCAAAAATCTGGTCACTTGGATAAGTTTTCTGATTTAATTTTCGGAGTTTCATCGGAGCAAAAAGAATATGCGATCAAGCCTATGAGTTGTCCAGGTCATATTCAAGTTTATAATCAAGGGTTAAAAAGTTATAGAGATCTGCCAATTAAGTATGCCGAGTTTGGGGTAGTACATAGAAATGAGCCATCAGGGACTTTACATGGGTTGATGAGAATTAGAGCTTTCACCCAAGATGATGCACATATATTTTGTACTCATAATCAGATTGAAGATGAGATAAAAAAGCTTATTACCAATATATATGATATTTATAAAATTTTTGGGTTTGAAGATATCAAGGTTGAATTATCAACTCGCCCGGAAAAAAGAGTTGGGTCAGATAAAATCTGGGATAACTCAGAAAATGCACTTAAAACTGCTCTTAATACCAGTAACATAGACTGGACATTGAATGCTGGAGATGGAGCTTTTTATGGGCCAAAAATAGATTTTTCTCTCAAGGATTCATTAAGTAGAGTTTGGCAGCTAGGGACTATTCAATTAGATTTTTCTATGCCTACAAGGCTAAATGCAAATTATGTTGATGCAGATGGTAACAAAGTACCTCCTGTAATGATTCATAGGGCTGTTCTTGGCTCTCTTGAGAGATTTGTAGGGATATTGATTGAAGAATATGCTGGAGACCTACCTTTATGGCTATCTCCAATACAAGCATCAATTTTGAATATATCTGATAAACAAGAAGAATTCTGTTCAGAACTATACAAAAAATTAAATTCTTATAAAATACGCGCTGAAGTGGATCTTAGGAATGAAAAGATTAGCTATAAAATACGAGAACATAGTATGAAAAGAATCCCATATTTACTGATTGTGGGAGATAAGGAAGTAGAAAATAATGAATTATCGATAAGAACAAGGTCAGGTGAAGATTTAGGTGTCATGAAAGTTGATAAATTTATTAAAATGGTAGAAACTCTTGTAAAAGATAAAAATGTTTTATTAAATAAATAGTAAAAGGAGAGATATTATAGCGATTAATAGAAGATTAAGAATGAATTCTAGAATTAACGTTCAAGAAGTCAGACTTATTGCCTCAAACGGTGACCAGGTTGGAGTTGTGGATACAAGCAAAGCTCTTGAGCTAGCAAAGGAAGAAGAGCTTGATTTAGTCGAAATAGTCCCTAATCAGACACCACCAGTATGTAGAATAATGGATTATGGTAAATTTAAGTTTGAAAATCAAAAAAAAGCTCATGCAGCTAAAAAAAAGCAAAAACAAACACAAGTTAAAGAAATAAAATTTAGACCAAATACCGAAGAAGCTGATTATCAGGTAAAACTCAAAAGTTTAATTAAGTTTTTAAATGGTGGTGATAAAGCTAAAATTACCATGAGATTCAGAGGTAGAGAGATTGCTCATCAGGTGATAGGCCGTGAATTCCTTGATAGAGTGCAAAAAGATCTAGATGACTATGGTATTGTTGAGCAAATACCATCATTCGAAGGAAGACAAATGGTAATGGTTATAGCGCCGAAGAAATAATTACTGTATACTTAACGTTTTTAGGACGATCAGAGGAAAAATATGCCAAAAATGAAAAGCAACAGTGGTGCTGCAAAGAGATTTTCTAAAACCCCTTCAGGTGAAATGAAGAGGGCACAATCTCACCGTAGACACATACTGACTAAAAAAAGTACAAAGAGAAAAAGACATTTGAGAGATGATCTGATGATCAGCAAAGCTGATAAAGCTGTTGTGAAAAGGATGTTACCGTATTAATTAGGAGATGAATAATGGCACGTGTTAAACGCGGCGTAGTAGCTCACGCAAAACATAAGAAGATTTTAAAGCTTGCAAAAGGCTACAAAGGAGCTCGCAGCAAAGTCTATAGGGTTGCTAAGCAGGCTGTGATAAAAGCTGGGCAATATGCTTACATAGGTAGAAAGCAAAGAAAAAGGCAATTCCGATCTCTTTGGATTACCAAGATTAATGCTGCGGCAAGACTCAATAATATGTCATATAGTCAATTTATGAATCAGTTAAAGAAAGCTGATATTAATATAAATAGAAAAATGTTAGCAGACCTCGCGATGAATAACGCTGAAAGTTTTTCAGCGATCGTTAATTCTATTGCTAGTGAAAAATAACATTATTTAAAACTGTGTCAAAAGAATACTCTTCACTACTTTCAGAACTTAGAGAGAAATTAGTCAGTTGCTCATCTCAACATGATTTAGCTAACATTAAATCTCATTATCTTGGGAGAAAGGGTGTCATTTCGAATGAATTCATAAAACTCAGAACTGCTTCAACTGAAGAAAGAAAAATATTGGGTGGCAAATTAAATGCTCTTAAAGATGAAGCTCAAAAACTCATAGCAAGTAAAGCGTCAGAACTATCAGTCTCGGTTGATTGTAATGAAAAAACTGATATTTCTTTGCCAGGTTCAAATATATATCTTGGTTCTAGGCATCCTGTTAATCTAACAATTAATAAAATTATTGATATTTTAAGGAACTATGGTTTTGAAACAGTTGACGGTTTTGAAATTGAGGATGAATTTCATAATTTTGATGCATTAAATATTCCGGCCTCTCATCCCGCAAGAGATATGCATGACACTTTCTATATCTCAGACGATAAATTACTAAGGACTCATACATCATCCGTGCAGATTAGATCTATGTTATCTTCAAGTCCGCCACTTAGAATAATGACACCTGGTAAAGTTTATAGATCTGATTCTGACCCAACTCATTCTCCAATGTTTCACCAAATTGAAGGACTCTGTATTGATAAAAATATTAATTTTTGTCACTTAAAAAGTTTATTAAGCACATTCATAACTGAATTATTTGGAAGAGATATGGATATAAGGTTCCGACCTTCATATTTCCCATTCACAGAACCATCTGCAGAACTAGATATAAAATTTAATGGTAAATGGTTAGAAGTTCTTGGGTGTGGTATGGTGCATCCGAATGTATTATCAAATGTTAAGATAGATAGTAAAAAGTATTCTGGGTTTGCTTTTGGGTTGGGTATTGAAAGACTAGCAATGCTTCAATATGGAATCACGGATTTGAGAATGTTTTATGAGAATGATCTTTCTTTTTTATCACAGTTTAAAGGGCTAAAATAACTATGAAAATAAGTCTTAATTGGTTAAAAGAATTTCTTGGTAACATAAAAGATAATGATCAACTTTCTGCTAGGTTAACATCTATCGGCTTGGAAGTTGATTCTGTGACAAAACTAAAAAAGGATTCTATTATTGATATAGATATGACACCTAACAGAGCTGACTGCCTATCAGTTATGGGAATTGCTAGAGATTTGAGCGCTGTCTATAAGAAAAAGGTATCAATACCTAAAATATCTAAACTTTCTAATAAAACCAAATCTCATGTTAAAGGTGTAAATAAAAAAATATCTACAGCATATAGTATTTTGGTGATTGAAGATTTTGATAACAGCCTTACAACACCAAAAAATATTACAGATAAATTAGAGCTATGCGGTATCAGTCAGATTAATTTCATTGTTGACATATTAAATTATGTAATGTTGGAAATAGGGCAGCCAATGCATGTTTTTGACAAGGATAAGCTTCATGGTGATTTAGATGTTAGGTTTGCTAAAAAGGGAGAAAAAATTAACGCACTGGATGGTAATGAATATGTTTTATCCGTGGATATTCCAGTAATATCTGATGACGATGGACCTCAGGCGATTGCTGGAGTTATAGGTTCTTGTAATTCCTCTGTTGAGAGAGACACTAGCTCTATTATTATTGAATCTGCATTTTTTACTCAAAACTTAATTAGGAAATCAGCTAAAAAATTTAGATTACAAACTGAATCATCCTATCGCTTTGAAAGAGGAGTTGATCCTAGACTCAATAATCATGCACTAGGTAGAGTAATTTATATTGTAAACCAATATTCTAAGATTAAGAAATATTCTTATAATAGCGTTGTTTCTAAACCAACTGCTCAACACCTAGATAAGCTTATTAAGATGGACATGAATCATTTTGAGAGGATACTGGGTGATAAGATACCAAATAAATTTATAATTAATACATTGTCGTTTCTTGGTTTTAATCCAGTTATAATCAAAAATAAATTGCAAGTATCTGTGCCGAGTCATAGGTTTGACATATCTATTGCTGAAGACGTTATTGAGGAGGTGGCAAGAGTATATGGATATAATAATTTTAGTGAAATTCCTTTGCCGCCGATAAATTTATCCACTAATAATATATTAAGAAATAGTACTAATATATTTTTAGATTTATTATCGTCACGAGGTTACAGTGAGGTGATTACTTTTAGTTTTCTTCCAAAAGACTCTCAGAAATTATTTTTATCAAACAAATCAAAAATTGATGTATTAAATCCTATCTCTGAGGATAAATCTGAGATGCGTGCGAACATGATAAGCGGTCTTCTCAAAACCGCTAAACATAATATTAGTCGACAAAACTCTGATATCAAGATATTTGAGATTGGGAAAACATATAAAAAACATAAAGATAAGAGTATATTAGAAGAAAATGTTTTAGCTGGAATAGTTAGTGGTGTTAATTACCCTCATAACTTAAAACAGCTCCAAAGAAAATTGGATTTTTTTGATCTCAAAGGAGATTTGATGTCTATATTCCCAAACCTTTCTTTCAATGAGTCTGAAAACATATCGTATTTGTCGAATTCATGCCAAGCTGTCATTGTTCAGGGTAAAAAAGCTGTTGGTTTGTGTGGCGAACCATCATTGAATCTATGTCGGCAATTCAATATTAAAAATAAAATTTTTTACTTTGAGATATATATAGATTTATTGAAGTTGAATCAAAAAGTGACGTATAAACCAATTTCTATCTATCCAAAGATATGCCGAGACTTAACAATATTGGTGAGCAACAAGGTATCTTGCGACGATATAATAAACTCAATTGAAAGAAAATCATTTAACTATATGATTAATAGCAGAATTAGTGATATATTCTATAATGAGAAAGATTTTGGCAATGAAAGAAAAAGTATGACGCTAGAATTATCTTTTCAAGACAATAGTCGCACGCTTCAAGATGAAGATGTAAATGAGCAGATATCTAAGATTATTGGTTTTTTAGAAAAAGAATTTAATGCTGTAATAAGAAAATAAAGATGACGATAACAAAAAATTCACTAGTAGAAGTTATACATAATGAAGTGGGGCTAAATAAACGCGAAGCTAAAGAATTCATAGAAGAGTTTTTTGAAATGATTAAAGCTACATTAGAAGAGGGTAATGATATAAAATTCTCAGGTTTTGGTAATTTTGTATTAAGAGACAAGGTTGCAAGGCCTGGTAGGAACCCTAAAACTGGTGAAAATGTTACTATTTCAGAAAGAAGAGTTGTGACCTTTAAATCTGGCTTAAAATTAAAAAATAAACTAGAAGCTTATGATGGAAAATCAGAATCTTAGTCCTTTATCGGTAAGCATACCAAACAAGAGATATTTCACTATAGGTGAAGCATCTAGAATATGCGATGTTAAAGCTCATGTATTGAGATATTGGGAGTCAGAGTTTAACGAGTTAGAGCCGATCAAGAGGAAAGGCAACAGAAGATACTATCAACAAAAAGATATTATTCTTGTCCTTCAAATAAAAGATCTTTTGCAAAATAAAGGATTCACTATTGATGGTGCTAAAAACATGATTATTAACAAAAATGTTGATTCAGACTCTTCTACTAGCAAACATTTTATAAATCAGATACAAAAAGACTTAGAGGAAATATTATCTATTTTGAAGAAATAATATGATTCAGTCCTTCAAAGAAAAATATGATTATAAGACCTACCATGTAAACAAAGTAAATGATATGCGGTATTATTGTATATCAGCTGATGTCAATGTCCCTAGTGTTACTAGTATACTCAGAAAAACAACGCCATTATCACAAAATTTAATTCATCAAAAGTTCAATACTGACTCTATGGAAATAGGTAACCTTATGCATAAATATCTTGATTACTATGTTTCCAAAGAAACTAAGTTTTTTGATGATTCTGTAAATTATGATGTTGCCAAAAAGTTAGCACATCTAGTTATTGATAATTTTATTGACAAGATAGAAGAAATTTGGGGCACAGAATCATCTGTCTTGTATAAAAATGTATATGCTGGGACAATTGATTTAATAGGTATCATTGATGGAAAACTATCTATTGTAGATTATAAGTCTTCTTATAGAATGAAGACTAAAGATGAAATGGAAGAATATTTCCTGCAGCTAGCAGCATATGCAAAAGCACATGATTGGCAATACAAAACAAAAATTGAGTCAATCATCGTATTTTTAGCTATCAGGAATGGAGAATATAAAAAAACATCAATTTCATTAGATGAATTAGAAAACTATAAGTTAAAATGGCAGTCTAGATTGATAAAATTCGAAGAGGATTTATAAAAATGCAATTAATTGACGATATTCTTGAAAAAAATAAAGATTTCACAAAACGCTTGTCTGAAGTCAGGAGGTTAGTTTGACTATCCTGCGATTGAAAAGCGCCTTATAGAAATAAGCTCTGAGTTATCATTAGAAAAAAATTGGAAAGACAAATCAATAATGTTATCTCTACAGAAAGAGCAAAAGCAAAAGCAAAACTTATTGGATTCACTTTTAAAGATAAAAGATGATATAGAGTTGATAGATTATACATTGCAAGAGCTAATGGAAGAAAATAGTTTTTTAGAAAATAAAGAGATGATCTCTGAAATGTCTGTTCTAGCCAATATTGTACAAAAGAAAATAAATTATCTAGAAACTACTCAGATGTTCAAAGAAAAAGAAGATCATTATGATGCATATTTAGATATACAGTCTGGATCAGGAGGAACAGAGGCCCAGGATTGGGTTGCAATGCTTCTTAGAATGTATTTAAAATGGCTGGATTCTAAAGACTTCAAGCATGAAGTGGTTGAGCTTTCTGAAGGTGAAGTTGCTGGTTACAAAAGTGCAACTATTAAAGTATCAGGTGATTTTGCATATGGATGGTTAAGAACAGAGACAGGAGTGCATAGGTTGGTTAGAAAATCTCCTTTTGATTCTGGAAGTAGAAGACATACATCATTTGCATCTGTATTTGTATATCCACAGGTTAATGAAGATATTGATATCCAAATAAATCCAAGTGACCTAAGGATTGACGTTTATAGAGCTAGTGGTGCTGGCGGACAACATGTAAATACTACTGAATCAGCAGTGAGAATAACTCATCTTCCTAGCAAAATAGTAACGCAATGCCAGAATGATAGATCACAACATAAAAATAAAGAAAGCGCGATGAAACAGCTACGTGCTAAACTATACTTATTTGAATTAGACAAACAAAATGAAATAAAAAATCAAGTAGAATCAGAAAAATCAGATATTTCATGGGGTAATCAAATAAGATCATATATACTAGATGATTCTAGAATTAAAGACTTGAGAACAAAACATGAAACTGGAAATACGCAGAGCGTGCTAGATGGTGATCTAGATGCATTTATAGAAAAAAGTTTAAAAGAAGGATTATAATGACTGAAGAAAATAAGCTGATTACAGAAAGAAAGAAAAAACTAGACGAGATCAAAAAAAAATATAAACCTTATCCAAATAGTTTTAAAAAATTACATAGTACTGATGATGTTACATCAAAATATTGTAATTATGAAAAAGAATCTCTCGCTGAAGATGCTGTGAATGTTTCAGTATCAGGTAGACTATTAACAATAAGGAATATGGGAAATTCATCTTTTGCTAACCTGCATGATGAAAACGGTAACATTCAAATTTATTTACAAAAAAAACAAGTTGGCGAAGATGCCTATTGGTTATTTAATAATCTAGATCTAGGTGATATCGTTGGCATAAACGGTAAGCTATTTAAAACAAAAACAGGTGAATTAACTATAAACACTGAAACTATAGAACTACTTTCGAAGTCTCTTAGACCTCTGCCTGAGAAATTCCATGGTATCTCTGATATAGAGATTAAATATAGGCAAAGGTACTTGGACTTAATGGTAAACCCTGAAACTAAAAAACTATTCAAAATTAGGTCAAAAATTATTTCTGCGATACGAAACTATTTTATCAATGATAGTTATTTAGAAGTAGAAACTCCAATGATGCATATGATACCAGGCGGCGCTGCGGCGAAACCCTTCATCACACATCATAACTCCCTTGATCTAGATCTATATCTGAGGATTGCACCTGAGCTTTTCCTTAAAAGGTGCATTATTGGTGGCTATGAGAGAGTCTTTGAAATAAACAGAAGTTTTAGGAATGAAGGATTATCGGTTAAACATAATCCTGAGTTTACTATGATCGAATTTTACTGTGCCTATGAAAATTATTTATATTTAATGAAACTAATCGAAGATTTATTTCGAACTCTAATAGAGAAATTGGATTTCAATTCTAAGTTTAACTACCAAGAGCAGGAGATTGATTTTAAAACACCTTTTTTAAAAATGAAATTTTATGATGCCATAGAAAAATATGCTGTAAATATTGATATGTCAAAAATAAATGATAAATCATATCTTACGTCTTATTGCAGTACTCAGAATATCAAAACTCAAGAAAGCTCTTCATCTATCAAGATGCATCTTGATATATTCGAAAAACTTGTAGAAAAAAAACTAATTAATCCGACTTTTGTTACTCACTACCCAACTGAAGTTTCTCCATTATCAAGGAGTTTTGATGACAATGAAGATTTAGTTGAAAGATTTGAATTATTCATTGCAGGCAGAGAGATTGCTAATGGTTTCTCTGAGCTAAATGATCCCCATGAGCAATCAAAAAGGTTTAGAGATCAAGTAGAGTCTGACGATGATGAAAAAATGAGCTATGATGATGATTTTATTACAGCATTGGAGTATGGTATGCCTCCTACAGCAGGAGCAGGGATCGGCATTGATAGATTAATAATGTTATTCACGGATTCTCCTTCGATTAGAGATGTTCTTCTGTTTCCACATATGAAGCCTAAGAAAAAATAGTCTTAAGCTTTATCAATGCTTCATCTAAATTTTGAAATGAACTTGGCTTATCATTATCAAATTCATAAATCTTAATATCATTATCTAAAACAATATATATTTCAGAATCATCTAGATATATTTTGATTTCATTGTTAACTGACTGATATTCATGATTGAAACTATCAGCTAAGGCTTCAATATCAGACATTATATGATGTTTATTTTTTATCATCACATAAGTCTATGGCATAACCTATATACTTTTTTGGGGTTAATGATAATAGTTTGTTTTTTTCTGATTGAGGTATTTCTAATTCAGAAATTAGATTAGATAATATTTCCTGGGTAACAGCTTGTCCTCTAGTTACTTTTTTTAATAATTCATATGAGGCAGAAATATTATATTTTCTAGCAACCATCTGTATTGGTTCTGCTAAAAGTTCCCATGAATTTTTTATATCACTATCAAGTTTCTCTTTGTTAATAGTTAATTTATTTAGACCTATTGATAGGTTTTCATAAGCTAGAAATGAGTACCCAAAACTAATACCTAAATTTCTTAACACGGTTGAGTCTGAGAGGTCTCGCTGTAGTCTTGAAATAGCCAGCTTCTCAGATAGAAATCTAAACATACTGTTTGCTAGTCCAAGATTTCCCTCTGCATTTTCAAAATTGATCGGATTGATTTTATGAGGCATAGTGGATGATCCAATCTCACCTGCTATATTTTTTTGTATAAAATAATTTTTAGAAATATAAGACCACATATCCTGTGATAGCCCAATAAGTATAGAATTTATATGAGATATAGTATTATTGACTTCACATATATAGTCATGTGGTTCTATTTGGGTAGTATATTTATTTTCTGCAATTCCTAGAGAGTTAATGAATTTCTTATTTATTACTGGCCAATTAACATTCGGAAATGTCACTCTATGGGCAGAGTAGTTGCCAGTTGCACCATTAAATTTCCCCTCAACATCAATACTTTTTAATTTTGTTAATAGTTTTTCAATTCTATGATTGAAATTTAGAAATTCTTTACCCATTGTTGTTGGTGTTGCGGGTTGTCCATGTGTATGAGACAGCATGATATCTCTAGAGAACTTTTTAACATTTCTTTTAAATATCTTATTTAAACTATTAATTTTATTATATAATATCTCTCTTCCATCAATAATCATTAATGCATATGATAAATTATTTATATCTTCTGATGTACAGCAAATATGTATATATTCCTTATATTTTTTTAGATGAGGAGATTTATCAAATTTCGACTTCAGAAAATATTCGACAGCTTTTACATCATGCTTGGTAGTTTTTTCAAACTTCTTAACAATTTTTGCGTCTGTTAGATTGAATTTTTCTAAGATATTAATTAAGAATTTCTCGTCTTTACCTGTTAACTTAGGTAAGCCGGATATTTTATTTAGTTTTGATAAATAAATAAACCATTTAACTTCAATATGAACTCTATACTTTATTAGACTATATTCTGAGAAGATACTTGCAATATCTTTACATATTTCTGAATATCTTCCATCTAGTGGAGAGATTGAGACTAAATCATCTTTTTTCATACCAACATTTATCTCAAAGATGTTATTATAGCATAATATTAATTTAAAATTAAAAATCAAATGAAAAAAATATTATACCGAACAGAACAAGATTCACTGGGCAAAGTTAAGGTACCAAAAAATGCATTGTATGGAGCTCAAACTCAACGAGCGATCGATAACTTTAAAATTAGTGGAGATGTTTTCCCGCCAGAGTTTATTGAATCTTTAGCTTCTCTAAAAGCTTCGTGTGCTATTGCTAATTCCAAACACAAATTACTTTCTACTAAAAAAGCTAAGACGATTTATGCTAGCGCTATGGATATTCATAAAAACATAGAGAAGTATTTTGATCAATTCCCAATAGATATTTATCAGACTGGATCAGGAACTAGCACCAATATGAATATGAATGAAGTATTGTCAAATATTGTCTCAAAGAAATTGAATACAAATATTCATCCAAATGATGATATTAATAGATCGCAAAGTTCTAATGATGTTATACCTACTACAATTAATATCAGTGCAGTTTTGCTAGCACTAGAGCTTAATGATGCCCTAGATTACTTAACCATGAGGCTGATAGACAAGGAGTTTGAAGCGAAGGATGTAATAAAGTCTGGAAGAACCCATCTCATGGATGCGGTGCCACTGTCACTTGGTTATGAAATAGAAGTTTGGAGAGAACAAGTTATTCATTGTAATCAACCATTGTTACAAAGCGCAGAAGAGCTTCAGTACTTACCAATTGGTGGAACTGCTATTGGCACAGGCCTAAATGCTCCGAAATCTTTTGGAAAATCTGTATGCGTAGAATTAAATAAAATATATAAAAAAACTGGTGCTAAGTTTTCATCTAATCCAAACAAATCAGAAATGATAAGTTCTCAAAATCATATTTTAACAATGAGCGCAGCTTTACAGAGAACCGCAAGTTGTTTGACAAAAATATCTAATGACTTGCGTTGGATGAACAGTGGACCAATCTCTGGCCTATCTGAGATTACATTAAAGCCATTGCAGCCAGGGAGTAGTATTATGCCTGGTAAAATCAACCCAGTAATCCCTGAAGCAACACTAATGGCGATGGCCCAAGTTAGCGGGAATCACAATGCTATTAACATTGCTTGCATTTCTGGAAGCTTTCAATTGAACACGATGCTTCCCTTGATAGCGTTAAATATTATTAACTCATTTAATCTTCTAATTAATTCAGTATATTCAATAGCTGATACTATTGATACGTTTGTGGTTAATGAGAATGTTATTAAATCTAATCTTGAGAGAAATCCAATTATAGCTACAAAACTGAATGAGACAATTGGGTATGACTTAGCTTCTAAAATAGTTAAAGAAGCATACAAATCTAATAGATCAATAATAGATATTACTGAAGAAATGACTGATCTAACAAAGCAGCAAATAATCAAGCTACTTGATCCTAAAAAATTAATATAGATTGATGGCTAGTAAAAATATAAGTGACTTAATTTTTATAAAATGGTTTATAGGGGTTATATTTTTTCTTATATTCATGATTATCCTAAACTATTTTGGATTTATTTCTTCTTTTATAAATAATGATGCAAGCTATATTACTTCTTTGATAGTTATTATTTTTATTTATTTTTCTATAAAAGTTGGGGTAGAGTTGTTTTATCTACGATTTAGATATGAGAATATTAATATATTACATTTAAAGCTTTTAAATAAATCTCACGAAGATATATTGGCTACTCTCAGATTATTTGAAGATTCAAAAAATTATGATGATCAAACTATTCATACATATATCACTTCTAAAATACAAAATAATTCAATCAAAGAAAATTTTGAGTATTCACTCATATCTAAGCTTAATACGGGATGGCTTGTGGCAGATGGTCTATTGAAGCTTGGGTTAATAGGAACCGTAATCGGCTTTATAATAATGCTTTCAGCAATAACAGAAATAGATGGTTTTGACTTTACAATGATGAAAGAAATGTTACAAAATATGAGCGGTGGCATGGAGGTAGCACTTTATACAACCCTATCTGGTCTAGTAACTTCAATTCTGCTAACTATTCAGTATTCATATTTAGAGCATTATACTTATAAAATATTTCATATATGTAATACATGCCTATCTTATTATTCTGAATTAAATACTAATGATTAAAAGAAATTCTCGATTCGATCCTTTCACTGATTTGTTATTTAACATTTTATTAGCGTTTACATTTTTATTTTTTATAATAATTCTATTTATAAATCCTATTACAAAATTTGGAAATATAAATATGAAAGCAGAATATATTATTACGGTTGATTGGAATGACAATCTTCCAGATGACATAGATCTTTGGGTAAGAGATCCTAATGGAGAGATTGTCTCATACCTTAAGAAGGATGCAGGATGGCTCCATCTTGATAGAGACGATCAGGGGATAATTAATGACAAAGTAATAATAGGGGATGAAGAATTTATTTATCCTATTAATAGAGAAGTTGTGACTTTAAGAGGTATTATACCTGGCAATTATACAGTTAATTTGTATATGTATGATAATAAAAGCAACAAACCTGTGAATGCTAAAATAACAATTGAAAAAGTCAATCCAACTTTAAAGCTTGTATTTTTTGATGACGTGACCTTGCATAATAAAGATAGCGAGTTAACTGTAGTGAAGTTTAGATTGGATTCAAGCGGTAATTTTACTCAAACAATAACTGATAATGAAGTTTTAACACCTTATGGTTTAGAGGGGATCTAATGGTTATAGAAATTATTTCAATATCTCTTATGATTATAATAACTTATGTTTATCTTGTATTTTTATTATTAAAAAGAGAACCGTTTAAAAAGATGATTATTTTATCAATATCTATTTTTTTGTTTTTCATTATTATATTTAAGAACTTGACCAATATCATGGGATATCCAGCGATGCATCAATTGCCTTCAAAATTCAATTTATTATATGTGAAGGTTATTGATGAAAATATTATAATATTAGTTGATGAGATTGACTCAGAATCTTATCCTAGGCTACATATTTTAGATCATAGTATATCATTAGAAGATCAGTTAAAAAGCGCATCGAATGCTACCCAGCTTGGCAGACAATCAATTGGTATTATTGATAAAAAAATTTCTGATAATGCTTATGGTATAGTTTTTAAGGAAATCAAACGTAATATTCCTAATAAATAATGTGAAATATTTGACTTTTTTATGATAGAATATCCTCAATTTTTTGAGAGAATAAGAACATGGATTTTAAAGATCAACTAGAGCTGTCAGGTACTCAATACAGTATTTTCGATATAAGCAAAACAAATATAACTCACTTACCGTATTCGCTTAGAGTACTACTGGAGAATTATGTAAGAAATAACAAAAATATTTCTGACGATGTTATCAAGAAATTTCAATCTTGGGATGGTAACGTTGAAGATCAAACAGAAATTACCTTCTATCCAAGTAGAGTTATAATGCAGGACTTTACTGGTGTACCGGCAGTAGTCGATCTAGCTTCCATGAGAGATGCCGTAAAAGCGCTTAATGGCGATCCTTCGCTTATAAACCCACAATGTCAAACTGATTTAGTCATAGATCATTCTGTAATGGTAGATCATTATGGAACAGCTGATTCAAAAGATCTTAATACACAGCTCGAATATAAAAGAAATATTGAGCGATATAGGTTACTAAAATGGGGTCAAGGTGCATTTAAGAATCTTAGAATCGTACCACCAAATAATGGAATAATTCATCAGATAAACATTGAGTATATTTCTCAAGTAATATTTAACAAAGATGATGTTTTGTATCCGGACACTGTCGTAGGAACAGATTCGCATACAACCATGGTTAATGGTTTAGGAGTGCTGGGTTGGGGAGTCGGTGGTATTGAAGCTGAAGCTGCAATGTTAGGTCAGCCTATTCCTATGTTACTTCCAGAAGTAATTGGTTTTAAGTTGACAGGTGAAATGGAAAAATCAACCACTGCTACTGATTTAGTTTTAACTATAGTAGAGCAACTTAGGAAAGCGAACGTAGTAGGAAAGTTCGTAGAATTTTATGGAGATGCTTTAGATAAACTCTCGATAGCTGATAGATGTACTATAGCTAACATGGCACCAGAGTATGGAGCAACATGTGGATTCTTCCCAATTGACGATATGACGTTAAATTATATGCATACCACTGGAAAAGAATCTAATCAAATTGATATTATTAAAAATTATTCTAAAAAAGTTGGATTATTTAGAAATACCTCGGATAAGGTTGTATATAGCCAAAACTTAGAGTTAGACATTTCATCAGTTCAAGCATGTCTTTCTGGACCCAAAAGACCAGAAGATAGAGTTAACTTGAGAGATGTCGAGAAAACTGTAGTTGATGAAGTAAAAAAACAGAAAAAAAATAAATCAAGCGACGACACGGGTCTTGTAGATGGTGCGATAATGATTGCAGCTATAACAAGCTGCACCAATACATCAAACCCAAGTGTAATTATTGGAGCAGGCTTATTAGCGAAAAATGCAGTTGAAAAGGGACTTAAGGTGAAAGAGTGGGTAAAAACATCTTTGGCTCCAGGTTCAAGAGTTGTTAAAAATTACCTAGAAAAAGCTAAATTAATTAAATATTTTGATGAGTTAGGATTTAATATTATAGGTTACGGTTGCACGACTTGTATAGGGAACTCCGGTCCTATTAAACAAGAGTATGTGGATGAAATCGCCAAAAAAGATTTAATAGTTAGCTCAATATTATCTGGAAACAGAAACTTTGAGGGCAGAATTCATCCTGAGATCAAGATGAACTTTCTTGCATCGCCTATGCTCGTAATAGCATACTCACTAGTTGGTCAGATAGGGCTAGATATATCAAAAGATAGCTTGGGTACTGATCATAACGGTAATGATGTATACCTCAAAGATATTTGGCCTTCTTCAAAACAAATTGAATCAGTAGTTAGTGAAAACATAGATAGAAAAATGTTTACTGACTCATATAGTGATCTATTCGATGGTGATGAGAATTGGAAAAAAATTGATACAGCTGATTCTGATTATTTTGATTGGCAAGATGCATCTACTTACATTCAACCATCCCCATTTTTTGAAAATATGGATGAGGATCTCGATAAACTTAATGAAATCACAAAAGCCTATCCACTACTAGTGTTAGGTGATAGTGTCACCACAGATCATATTTCACCAGCTGGTTCTTTTAAAGATACAACTCCTGCTGGAAAGTTCCTTGTTAATAATGGAACTCAGGTAGCAGATTTCAACTCTTATGGTTCAAGAAGAGGTAACTACCAAATTATGAAAAGAGGTACCTTTGCAAATATCAGGATTGCAAATAAAATTGTTCCCGGGACAACTGGCGGATATACCAAACATATTCCATCAGATAAAGAAATGGCAGTTTATGATGCAGCTGAATTATATAAAAAAAATAATGATAACCTTATAATTTTTGCTGGCAAAAACTACGGCTGCGGTTCTTCAAGGGATTGGGCTGCAAAAGGAACTAAGTTGCTTGGAGTAAAAGCAGTGATAGCCGAGAGTTTTGAGAGAATTCATAGATCTAATTTAGTAGGCATGGGCGTTCTTCCTCTTGAGTTTTTAGATGGAGATAATTTTGAGAAATTAGGTTTAGATATGACCTCTCAATTCACGATCAACAAGGTGAATGTAAATGATAAAAAAGTCACAATCATGACAACAAAAAATAATACATCATTTGAGTTTACGGTTAAGATTCGAATTGATACTGCAATGGAATGGAATTATTTTACAAATGACGGTATCTTAAATTATGTTCTCAAGAATATAGCTAATTCTTGATTGAATTTAAGAATATATCTATTTGATTTGAAAATTTACGTTTATTAATAAATAGCTTCAACTTGGAGCCTCCTAGTTGTCGCCATAATATGGTAGATCTCACTCCTGCGAATAGGGCTGTTCTAATTCTTGCAGCATGAATTTTATCAGTTAGATAAACATTTTCCCCATTAACGACTATTCTTGGTTCAAATGTACTTAACGTATTTTGATATATATTTGATAGTTCTACCACCTGATCATCAACACTCATAGAGTCTATTTCATTATCCATTTTATTCAGTAAAGTTTGTATTTTTGTAATACATTTTTTATCCGACAAAAGATTATCTGATAACTGTTTAAGGGACTCGATATATCTACGTGTTTCACTGCTTCTTGTAAATATATCCCCAATAATTTGCTTTTTGAGATAAATGAGCCCTGATTTTAAATTTGATATATCAATGTATATGCTCTCAGTGTTAGTAGAATTAAGTTTGAGGATACAATTTATAAGTGGACGAGTTTCATATTCATTATATTCACCATTCCACGCAATCTTTGATACAGTTTCACAGCATTGATAAAGACCAGCAAGTGCAATAGTTTGTTCTTTTATATTGTTACTCCACATATTAGCTAATAATACCTCCACCAATACACTCGTCATCTTTATATAATACTGCTGATTGACCAGGAGTGACAGCTCTCTCCAATTCAATCATATTTAATGTGTATTCATTATTTTTAGAACTTATCTTAACAGGAATAAATTTTCCTCTGTGTCTAAATCTAGCTTTATATTGAACGTTTTCTTTTGGTTTTTCTTTTACCCAGGTTGTGTTTCTTAAATTTATCAATCTAGATGATAATAGCTTTTCTTCATTTTGGCTAACCACTAAAATATTTTTTAAACTATCTTTTCTAATCACAAACCAAGGTTTTTCATCATAATCTTTATGACCTCCAATTTTTATCCCTTTTCGCTGACCAAGAGTATAATTAAATAGACCATTATGTTTACCAAGAAGTAGACCATTCTCATCACATATATCACCAGGATTATTATTAATATATTTTTTTATGAAATTTGAAAAGTTTTTTTTACCAATAAAACATATCCCCATACTTTCTTTTTTTTCATATATAGAGATATCAAACCGCTTCACTATATTTTTTACATCTTCTTTTTGTATATCTTCCAA
>JAURQW010000011.1 GCA_030835925.1 Gammaproteobacteria bacterium
AAAAGGGCCTTTTATAGATTATCACTTACAGTCAAAAGTTGATAATGCTGTTGAAAATAATGATAAAAAACCTATTAAGACATGGTCTAGAAGATCTGTTATATCACCTGATATGGTCGGGTTGACTATAGGTGTACATAATGGGAAACAACATGTACCAGTGTATGTGAGTGAGAACATGGTGGGTCACAAATTAGGTGAATTTTCACCTACAAGAGTTTTTAAAGGACATTCTGGAGATAGAAAAGCTAAGGCTAAATAGATAATTATGGATACTCGTGCAATTTTAAAATACCAAAGAATATCTGCTCAAAAATGTAGATTGGTTGCAAATGCTATAAGAGGTTTGAAGGTTGAAAAAGCTCTTGAATTTTTGCAATTTAATAACAAGAAAGCTTCTGGCTTGATACTAAAAGTTTTAGAGTCAGCGGTAGCTAATGCAGAAAATAATAATTCTCAAGATATTGATGATTTAATGGTGAAAAATATATTAATAGACGAAGGACCAACAGGTAAGAGACATATGCCAAGAGCACGTGGAAGAGTAAATGAAATTTTAAAAAGAAGCAGTCACATTACAGTTATTGTTTCTGATGGGAAAGAGGTTTAGATATGGGACAGAAAGTACACCCAACAGGTATACGATTAGGCATTTCTACTGATTGGAATTCAAAGTGGTATGCAAACGCTAAAGAGTTTCCTAAATTCTTAATGGAAGACATCAAGGTAAGAGATTATCTGCGTAAAGAGTTAAAACAAGCATCTGTAAGCAGGATATTAATAGAACGTCCGACAAAAGAAGCCGTTGTTTCTGTATTCTCTTCTAGACCCGGGATAGTGATAGGGAAAAAAGGCGAGGATATAGAAAAATATAGAAATCAAATTTCAAAAATAATAGGTTTGCCGATAAATAAAATAAAACTTAATGTTGTGGAAATTAGAAAACCCGAATTAGATGCTCAATTAGTATCAGAAGGTATTGCTCAACAACTAGAAAGAAGAATTATGTATAGAAGGGCTATGAAAAGAGCTGTTACAAACACAATGAGACTAGGTGCTTTAGGTATAAAAGTTAATGTAGCTGGAAGATTAAATGGAGCAGAGATTGCTAGAAGTGAATGGTATAGAGAGGGGAGAGTTCCTTTACATACTTTAAAAGCAAACATAGATTATGGATTTTCTGAAGCCTTGACAACTTATGGAATTATAGGCATCAAAGTTTGGATTTATCATGCGGAAGAGAATGCTGATGATAAAACAAATGATAAAAAGATTTCTAAAAAAAATAATAGTGGTAAATAAAAATGTTACAACCAAAAAAGACTAAATATAGAAAGCAACAAAAAGGTAAATTAAGAGGATTTGCTACATCAGGTGCTAAGGTCAGTTTTGGTGAATATGGCCTTAAAGCGACTACGAGAGGAAGAGTGACTGCTAGACAAATTGAGGCAGCTAGGAGAGCAATGACGAGACATATTAAACGTGGTGGTAAAGTATGGATAAGAATTTTTCCTGATGTACCTATCACAAAAAAACCCGTCGAAGTAAGAATGGGTAAAGGAAAAGGTAATGTTGAATATTGGGTAGCTAAAATACAACCAGGCAAAGTATTATATGAAATGGAAGGAGTTTCAGAAGAAGTTGCAAGAGAAGCTTTTAGACTTGCAGCTGCTAAGCTACCGATCATAACTACATTTGTTACAAGGGCAATTATGTGATGAATACTGAAGAATATAGAAAAAAAACAAATGATGAACTTCAACAAGAATTAAATAAACTTGTTAAAGAACGCTTTAATTTAAGGATTCAAAGAGGGTCTGGATTAAATCCTAAACCTCACTTGTTTTCTATAAATAAAAAAAATATAGCAAGAATTAAAACAATATTAAATGAGAAAAAAATAGATGGAAAATAAAAAAGTTAAAACAATATTAGCAAAAGTACTTAGCAATAAAATGGATAAGTCTGCAACTGTTATTGTTGAAAGACAAATTAAGCATCCGGTTAATGGAAAGTTTATTAAAAGAACAAGTAAGTATCATATTCATGATGAAAATAATGAATGTGAAGTAGGCCAACAGGTTAAAATACAACAATGTAGACCAATATCAAAAACAAAATTTTGGTCTTTGTTTAAGGAAGATAAGTAAAAAAATGATACAAATGCAAACTACATTACAGTCAGCAGATAATAGCGGAGCAAAGAAGCTGATGTGCATTAAAGTTCTTGGTGGTTCACATAGAAGATTTGCAACTATTGGTGATGTTATCAAAGTAGCTATAAAAGATGCAATGCCAAAAGGTAAAGTTAAAAAAGGTGAAGTTTACAATGCTGTGATAGTAAGAACAAAAAAAGGAATTAGAAGATCCGATGGTTCTGCGATTAGATTTGATAGTAACGCCGTTGTTTTATTGGATAATAAGCTTGAGCCACTAGGAACAAGAATATTTGGCCCTGTAACAAGAGAGTTAAGAGCGTTAACATTTATGAAAATAATATCATTAGCACCAGAGGTATTATAGAGAAAGATTATGAAAAAATTAAAGAAAGGTGACTCAATAATTGTTATTGCAGGTAAAGATAAAGGTAAGAAAGGTGAGATTTTGAAAGTAGTTGAACCAGATAAACTAATTATATCTAATATTAATCTTGCAAAGAAACATGTTAAGGGTAATCCAAATAAAGGCGAAAGTGGTGGCATCATAGAGAAAGAAATGCCAATACATATATCAAATGTAATGATGTTAAACCCAATTTCTAAAAAAGGTGATCGTGTTGGTTTTAAGAACCTAGAGGATGGGAAAAAAGTTAGAGTATATAAATCTAATAAAGAGGTTATAGATATTTAGCATGAATACATATAATGAATATTATAGAGAAAATGTAGTGCCTGCACTAATGGATGCTTTAAAAGTGAAGTCACCTATGGAGGTTCCTAGGTTGAAAAAAATCACCTTAAATATGGGACTAGGCTCAGCTGTTAGTGATAAAAAAGTTTTAGAATCTGCTCAGGAAGAGCTATCCCAAATTACTGGGCAAAAAGCAGTATTAACATATGCAAAAAAATCAATCGCTAACTTTAAGTTAAGAGAGGGCATGCCCATTGGCTGCAAAGTGACTCTAAGAAAAGAAAAGATGTATGATTTTTTTGAAAAATTAATAAAAATATCATTACCCAGAACAAGAGATTTTAGAGGATTAAACCCAAACTCTTTTGATGGAAGGGGTAATTATACACTTGGTGTTAAAGAGCATATAATTTTTCCAGAGATTGATTTTGATAAAATTGACAAGATCAAGGGGCTTGATATCACTATAACAACGAGTGCAAAAAATAATCAGGAGGCAATGGAATTATTTAAACAATTTAATTTTCCATTTAAATAAATATGGCTAAACTATCAATAATTCAGAGAGAAAAAAAACGCGAAACGTTGGTTTTGAAATATGCTCAAAAGAGACAGGAAATAAAAGATAAATTAAAAAATCCTGGTTTAGAAATGGATGAGTTAATGTTACTGAGAAAGCAACTTCAGAAGCTTCCGCTCAATTCAGCGCCTAATAGATTAAGAAATAGGTGTTCATTAACTGGTAGACCTAGAGGTGTATATAGAAAATTTGGTCTTGGAAGATCTAAGTTGAGAAAAGCGGCCATGAGAGGAGATATTCCTGGTTTAACAAAAGCGAGTTGGTAAAAGATTATGAGTATGAGTGACACAATAGCAGATTTATTAACAAGAATAAGAAATGCCCAAAGAGCTGAAAAATCTTCGGTGCTTATACCTTTTTCAAAAATGAAACATTCTATATGCAAGGTACTAGAGGAAGAAGGATATATCGAGTCTACTGAAATAATAGGGGATGTTAAAAAAAATCTTATGGTTATGCTTAAATATTATGAAGGTAAGCCTGTTATAGAAAATATAGACCGTGTTAGTAAACCTGGATTAAGAATCTTTAAATCATCTAAAGAAGTACCTACAGTGAAAAATGGTCTTGGTATTTGTATTGTGTCTACATCTCATGGTGTCATGACTGATAAAAAAGCCAGAGAAAATAACTATGGAGGAGAGATAATTTGTTTTGTCTCATAAGTAATTAAAAATGTCAAAAATTGCAAGAAAACCTATAGTTATACCCGAAGGAATTAAGTTCTCAATTAATGCCAATATGATTGATATAGAGGGGCCAATGGGCAAATTATCATTTACTAAACATGAAAATATTTCCATAGATCAGGATGAAGGATCAATTTTGGTAAAGACAAATGATGAAGAACAAGTGGCTCTCTCAGGAACAACCAGAGCATTGTTATTCAACATGGTTCATGGTGTATCCAAAGGTTGGGTTAAAAAACTTAAAATGATTGGTGTTGGATACAGAGCTAAAGCAGATGCTAAAAATCTAGAGATAACTGTAGGTTTCTCTCATCCAGTCAAATATCCTATTCCTGAAGGATTAAAAATTGAGACTCCAGCTCAAACAGAGATAGTTATAACAGGAATTGATAAACAAAAAGTAGGTCAAGCGGCAGCTGAAATAAGATCATATAGACCACCTGAACCTTATAAAGGCAAAGGAATAAGATATGAAGATGAGATAGTAATCAAAAAAGAGGCTAAAAAGAAATGATCCGAGTAAATCGAGATAGAAAAAATTCGCGTTTAAGGCGCGCAAGAAAAACAAGAATGAGAATTAGCGAGTCTAATGCTCATAGGTTGAGCGTGTATAGATCTGTTAAACATATCTACTTGCAGTTATTAAATTCAAATGGAAGTAAAGTTTTAACAACAATATCTACTAATCAAAAAGATGTTAGAAAAACAGCGCCATCCAATAATATTGAATCATCAAAGGTAATTGGTAAGTTGATGGCAGATTATATTAAAAAAGAAAAAATTGAAAAAGTTGCCTTTGATAGGTCGGGTTATAAATATCATGGAAAGATTAAAGCATTAGCTGATTCTATTCGTGAAAATGGAGTAAAAATATAATGGCATACGATGATAAGAAGTCAGATTATATAGAAAAACTTGTGTCTGTGAACCGTACAGCTAAGGTTGTAAAAGGTGGTAGACAATTCGGTTTCACAGCTCTTACTGTTGTCGGTGACGGCAACGGACGAGTAGGTTATGGATATGGAAAAGCCAAAGAAGTTCCTATTGCGATTCAAAAGGCTATGGAAAAGGCAAAAAAGAGCATGATATCTGTTGCTCTTAAAAATGGAACCCTTCATCATACAGTTACCCATGCTCATGGATCTGCAAAAGTATATATGCAGCCAGCGGGTGAAGGTACTGGTGTTATTGCTGGCGGTGCAATGAGAGCGGTATTTGAAGCAACTGGTATTCATAATGTTTTGGCAAAAAGCATTGGTTCTACAAACCCAATTAATGTTGTTAAAGCCACTGTAAAAGGATTAGAGTCAATGTTTTATCCAGCTTATGTGGCTGCTAAACGTGGTAAAAAAACAAGCGAGTTATAAGATGGTTAAGAGAGATGACAAAACTATAATAGTTAAGCAAACAAAGAGTTTGATTGGAAGCACCAAGAAACAAATATCTTCAATGAAAGGTCTTGGTTTAAGAAGAATAAATCATACAGTGTCACTTGTCGATACGCCAGAAATAAGAGGCATGATAAAAGTTGTACGCCATATGGTTGAAGTTAGTAATTAAAAGGTAAAAGAATGAGTAGTTTATTAAATGAATTAAAACCTAATGCTGCAAGTAAATCTAACAAGAAAAGAGTTGGAAGAGGCATTGCCTCTGGAACTGGCAAAACATGTGGTCGTGGACATAAAGGTCAAAAATCTAGAACAGGTGGTACGGTTCAAGTAGGTTTTGAAGGCGGGCAAATGCCATTACAAAGAAGGTTGCCTAAAGTAGGGTTTAGCTCTAGGGTAAATAATTTTTCAACAGAGATAAAATATGATCGTCTTGAAAAAGTTACAGAAGATGAAATCACTATAGAATTATTAAAGAAATACAAATTAATTAAATCAAAAATTAAAAAGGTGAAAGTTATTGGCCCTTGTACTATCAAGAGTAAAAAAGTCTTAAAAGATATAACTTGCACTAAATCAGTTACAGAGCATTTAAAGAAATAGAGAATTATGTCAAGAGCAGGTAATAATATATCAGGTGGTTTAGGTGGCTTAACAAAATCCACCGAGCTAAGACAACGAATATTTTTCGTTGTTTTTGCTTTGATAGTTTTTAGATTAGGTAGTTTTATTACTTTGCCCGGTATAGATCCTTCTGTGATGAAATTTTTATTTGAACAACAAAGAGGAAGTATTCTCGATATGTTCAATATGTTTTCGGGTGGTTCTCTAGAAAGGATGTCCATTTTTGCACTTGGTGTTATGCCTTATATTTCTGCATCTATAATTATACAAATGATGACACATGTTTATTCGCCTCTCATTCAATTGAGGAAAGAGGGTGAGCGTGGAAGAAAAAAAATTACTAAATACACGCGATATTTCACTGTAATCTTGGCATTCATGCAATCACTTGGTGTTGCTAATGCTCTTCAAAATCAAAATTCATCATCAACAACCTTGGTGTTAGACCCAGGTTTTACATTTCTGGCGATAGGAGTTATAACGCTTGTTACAGGTACTATGTTTCTAGTTTGGCTAGGCGAACAAATTACTGAAAGAGGAATTGGAAATGGAATTTCAATTTTAATTTTTGCGGGAATAGTAGCAGGATTACCATCTGCTATTGGCAACACAATTGATTTAGCAAGAAATGGTGAACTACAAGGATTCACTGTAATTCTTATATTCTTATTAGTCATTTTGATAACAGCTTTTGTGATTTTTATTGAGAGAGGTCAAAGGAAAATCCCAATTAATTATGCTAGAAAGATGCAAGGCAGAAAAATGTACGCAGCTCAAAGTTCGCATTTACCACTAAAAATAAACATGGCTGGTGTTATACCGCCAATTTTTGCCTCTGCAATAATTCTTTTCCCAGCAACTATTGCTAGTTGGAGTGGCACTGGTGGAGAACCTGGTTTAGTACAGAATATTGCATTGTCACTATCCCCAGGTCAGCCTTTGTACATCTTGCTTTATTCATTTGCTATAATATTTTTCTGTTATTTTTATACTGCTTTAGTTTTTAATGCTAGAGAGACAGCAGATAATCTTAAAAAGACTGGAGCATTCATCCCTGGTATAAGACCCGGAGATCAAACGGCTCAGTATATTGACGATATCACCACAAAATTAACAACAATTGGAGCTATTTACATAACTACAGTTTGTTTGTTGCCGGAGTTCTTGATCTTATACTTTAATGTACCGTTTTATTTTGGCGGAACATCATTATTGATCGTTGTAATAGTAGTAATGGATTTAATGGCACAAATACAGTCGCATTTACTTTCTCATCAGTATGAAGGTATGATGAAAAAGGCTAATTTAAAGGGTATAGGCGGGGGAATGAGGTAATATTATGAAAGTTAGAGCATCAGTAAAGAAATTATGTAGAAATTGTCGTGTAATAAGAAGGAATAGAGTTGTTAGGATTATATGTAAAGATCCTAGACATAAGCAAAGACAAGGTTAAATAGGTTGTATTAATAGTAAATGAAATATAAAATCATCGTTCGAGAGAAAATAAATGGCTAGAATTGCAGGAATAAATTTACCGAATGGCAAACATATATGGATTGCATTAACCGCAATCTATGGTATTGGCCCTACTAGAGCGAATAAAATTTGCTCAGATTCGGGTGTAGATAGAACTAAAAAAGTTAAAGATTTAGATGAAAAAGATCTCGAGGTTTTAAGAAATTTTGTAGAGAAATATCAATTAGAGGGCGATCTCAGAAGAGAGAACTCAATCAATATTAAAAGATTGATGGATATTGGTTCATATAGAGGCATAAGACATCGTAAAGGCCTGCCATTAAGAGGGCAAAAAACAAAAAATAATAGTAGGACTAGAAAAGGACCAAGAAAATTATTAAAGGCAAAGTAATATGGTAACAACAACTAAACCAAAAAAGAAAAAAGAAAAGAGAGTAGTTAATGAAGGTGTGGCACACATATACGCATCATTTAATAATACTATTGTAACAATCACAGATAAACAAGGTAACACATTATCTTGGGCTACATCTGGTGGCTCAGGATTTAGAGGATCAAGAAAAAGCACTCCTTTTGCTGCTCAAATAGCAGCGGAAAAAGCTGGAATAAAGGCAGCGGAGTATGGAGTAAAAAGTCTAGAGGTTCTAGTAAAAGGCCCAGGCCCAGGTAGAGACTCAGCAGTTAGAGCTTTGAATAGCTCAGGATATAAGATTACAAATATAACGGATATAACACCGCTTCCTCATAATGGATGTAGACCACCTAAAAAGAGGAGAGTATAGTTTATGGCTAAGTTCACAGGATCAAAATGTAAATTAATGCGAAGAGAAGGTACTGACTTATATTTAAAGTCTGGCTCAAGGTCGTTAGAAACAAAATGTAATTTAGAAAAAAAACCAGGCCAAACTGGTGATGCTAGAAGAGCAAAAAACTCTGACTACTCCTTGCAGCTTCGAGAAAAACAAAAAGTTAAAAGAATATATGGTGTGTTGGAAAAACAGTTTAGAAATTATTATAAAAAGGCTGCTAGCAAAAAAGGATCAACTGGCGAGAACCTTCTTAATATGTTGGAATCAAGATTAGATAATGTTGTTTATAGGCTAGGGTTTGGCTCAACAAGATCTGAGTCAAGACAGCTTGTTAATCACAAAAATATCCAGGTTAATGGTGATATTGTGAATATTGCGTCATATCAAGTGAATCCAAATGATAAAATCTCAGTTAGAGATAATAAAAAAGATCAACTTAGAATCAAGTTATCAATAAGTTTGGCTGAAACTCGAGGGTTCAATGACTGGGTTGAAGTAGACACAAAGAATCTTAAGGGAACATTTATGAGAAATCCAGAAAGAAAGGAATTGCCTTCTGAAATAAATGAATCATTAATCGTAGAATTATACTCAAAATAGGTGATACATGACTAAAAACAACTTTCTAAAACCAAAACTTGTAGATATAGAGATGTTAAATACTTCTCATGCAAAAATAACAATAGAGCCGCTTGAAAGAGGGTTTGGTCACACTCTAGGTAATGCCCTAAGAAGAGTTTTGCTATCATCTCTTCCTGGTAGTGCTGTTACAGAAGTTACTATTGATAATATTTTACATGAATATAGCACCATAGAAGGCGTTCAAGAAGATGTGCTTGAGATATTGCTCAATATAAAAAAACTAGCACTAGTATTACATGATAAAGAAACTATAGATGTCACGCTCAGAAAAAAAGGTTCGGGACCAGTTCTTGCATCTGACATTTCACCTAATCCTGATTTAGAGATAAAAAATCCAGATTTTTGTCTTGCTAATATTACAAATGAAAAAACTGAACTTGTTATAAACATGACAGTATCTACTGGAAGAGGTTATCAGCAAGCTCAAAAAAGGAAATTTAATGAACAAGAGGATCTAGGTATTGGAAAAATGCAACTAGATGCATCCTTTAGTCCTGTAATACAAGTTACATATAATGTTGATACCGCAAGGGTAAAACAAAGAACTGACTTAGATAAGTTGATAATTGATTTAAAAACAAACGCAACTATCGAGCCTGAAGATGCTATTAGAAAAGCAGGCCAGATTCTCAGAGATCAACTAGAGGTCTTTACTTATTTAGAAGTTAAAGAGGAAATGGTGGAAGATAATGAAGGTCCTCAAATTGACCCAGTTTTATTGAGACCAGTGGATGATTTAGAACTTACTGTTAGATCTGCTAATTGCTTAAAAGCTGAAAATATTTATTATATCGGAGATTTGGTGCAAAGGAGCGAAAACGAGTTACTAAAAACACCAAATTTAGGTAAAAAGTCTCTTACTGAAATAAAAGATGTATTAGCTACACACAGCCTATCTCTAGGAATTAAATTAGAGGATTGGCCGCCCAAAACAATGGAAAAGAGAACATGAGACATAGAAAAAGTGGAAGACAATTAAATAGAAATTCATCTCATAGAAAAGCTTTGATGAAAAACTTAGCATTATCATTGTTTGAATATGAAAAAATTACCACATCACTTCCAAAGGCTAAAGAGCTGAGGAGGGTTGCAGAACCACTAATAACTCTCGCTAAAGAGGACACCCTTGTTCGCAGAAGACTTGCCTACTCAAAGATCAGGAGCAAGAAAGTTGTAAAAAAACTATTTGAAGTTTTAGGCCCAAGGTTTAAAAATAGACCTGGTGGATATCTTAGAATACTTAAAGCTGGACATAACCTGGGAGACGCGTCACCTCAGGCGTACATAGAACTTACTGATTAGAAAAAACTAGTTAAGTTTGTTTTTCAGGAACTTACCAGTATAAGATTTTTTATTTTTAGAAACCTGTTCTGGCGTACCTTCTGATATAACGTATCCACCACCAGTGCCACCCTCTGGCCCCAAGTCTATTACCCAGTCTGCAGTTTTAATTACTTCAAGGTTATGCTCAATTATGATTAATGTGTTACCTCGTTCTTTTAACTTGTTTAACACCTGAAGAAGTTTAGCGACATCATGAAAATGTAGACCAGTTGTTGGTTCATCTAGAACATATAATGTTTTACCCGTATCTCTTCTAATTAATTCTTTTGCTAATTTAATTCTTTGAGCTTCACCTCCAGATAATGTTGTAGCATTTTGCCCTAGTTTTATATAGGATAGTCCAACCTCATTTAATATCTCTAGCTTCTTACTAATAACAGGAATATTTTCAAAGAACTCTAGAGCCTTTGCTACTGTAAAATTTAAAATATCATTAATATTTTTTGTTTTAAATAAAATCTCTAAGGTCTGTGGGTTATACCTTTGTCCATCACACTTATCACACTTCACGTATACATCAGATAAAAAATGCATTTCAACCTTTATAACTCCATCTCCTTCACAAGATTCACATCTTCCTCCTTTAACATTAAAACTAAATCTACCAGTTTTATAGCCTCTTGATTTAGCTTCTGGTGTTTGTGAGAATAAATCTCTTATATGAGTAAAAATTCCTGTATAAGTTGCTGGATTCGATCTAGGTGTTCGACCAATAGGACTCTGATCAATTTCAATTATTTTATCTATGTTTTCAAGACCATCGACTTTTTCACAAGCTACTTGAGAATTATCCTTATCTAAAAAATTATTATAAATATAATCAAACAAAACGTTGTTAATTAAACTGGATTTTCCGGAGCCAGATACACCAGTTACGCATGTTAATAGTCCAACAGGGATGCTAACGTCTAGATTTTGTAAATTATTCAAATGAGCTTTATGTATTTTAAGGATCTTTTTATTATTATACGCTACTCTTTTTTTTGGAACTTGAATCTGTTTTTCACCAGATAGGTACTGACCTGTAAGTGATGTTTTCAACTTTTTTATACCCTCTGGTGCACCTGTATATACAATATTGCCTCCTGAGTTGCCTGCCCCAGGGCCGACATCAACAATATGATCTGATGCGAGCATGGTATCTTCATCATGCTCAACGACAATTACTGTATTACCTAAAGCTTTAAGATCTCTAAGAGTTTTTAGTAGCTTATCATTATCTCTTTGATGTAGACCGATCGATGGTTCATCTAGTATATACATAACACCGACTAAGCCAGAACCAATTTGACTAGCCAGCCTGATTCTTTGTGCCTCCCCGCCTGATAATGTTTCTGCGCTTCTATCAAGAGTTAGATATGTTAAACCAACATTATTTAAAAAACTCAATCTGCTAGTAATTTCTAAAATAATCCTCTGAGAAATCTCTTTTTTCATACCTGTAAGTTTCAATTTTTTAAAGAAATTATAACAATCCTCTATTGTCAACGATGTTATGCTACTTATTGATTTTTTAGAAATGAACACATTCCTACTTTTCTTATTCAGTCTTGTGCCTGAGCATTCATCACATTTATGTATACTTAAATATTTCGATAATCTTTCTTTCGCTGAATACGATCCTCTATCATATTGTTTTGAAAATTTGTTTAATACACCATCCCATTTTTCCTCTTTGATGACATAATCACTTGGATCTCTTTTGCCGTATCTAGCATATTTCATTTTAATAATATCTTTATCGCTTCCATAAAAAAGAACTTTTTTGAATGACTTGGGAAGTTTTCTATATGCAACTGTAAGATCGACATTGTAGTGTTCTGATAAACACTGAAGTAATAAACTATAATATGCGCTTTTATCATCCCAGCCATAGATTGCACCCTTAAGTAAACTCAGCTCTTGATTTACTATTATCTTGCTTGGATCAAAAGATTCTTTTACACCTAAGCCATCACAAGATTCACAGGCGCCAGCAGGGCTATTAAATGAGAATAGTTTTGGTTCAACTTCAGTTACTGTGTAACCACAGTGAGGACATGAGTACTTAGTTGAAAAAATGTTCTGTATTCTATTAGAATCCATATCTAATATATATATTATCCCATTAGATATATTCGAAGCAGTCTCAATGGATTCAGAAATTCTAAGTTTATTTTCTTGATTAACCTTTAGCCTATCTACCACTAATTCAATGTCATTCTTTTTTTTTGGATTAATTAAATGATCTAATAAATGTTTTGAAATATCGGATATTTCCACAATTTCTTCATTCACCCTAATTCTTTGATAACCCTGATGTGAAAACGATTCTATTAATTTAGTATGCTCTCCCTTTTGACTTTTTACAATTGGAGACAATATCATAATATTTTCTTCAGAGAGGTCATTCAAAACTTTATATGTCATGTCAGATATCGACATTGCTTCTAGATCAACAGAATGATCCGGACATCTTGGTGTTCCAACCCTTGCATATAATAATCTAAGATAATCATAAATCTCAGTTACCGTTCCAACTGTAGATCTAGGATTATGAGATGATGATTTTTGTTCTATTGATATAGCTGGAGATAAACCTTCAATAGTATCAACATCTGGTTTGTCCATCATAGATAAAAATTGTCTAGCATATGATGATAAGGACTCCATATATCTTCTTTGTCCTTCTGCAAAAATTGTATCAAAAGCAAGAGATGACTTTCCAGAGCCTGATAAACCAGTAATAGTTATTAGTTTATTTCTTGGGAGCTCTAGGTTAATATTTTTTAGATTATGTGTTCTTGCGCCTTTGACAAAAATATTCTTTTTCATGATAAAGAAATGATATCATCAAATACTTGGAATTAAATCATTTACCTTGAGGAATTATGATTATCACAATTTTAAAATGGTTGAGCAGCATATCTGTTCTAATAGGTGTACTTTGTACTAATTTGAACATTTATCCATATAATATATATTTTCAATCACTAGGTGCTATTAGTTGGGTATTTATAAGTGTCTATATTAAAGATAGATCACTAATGTTAAATTTTTTACCACAATTACCCTTATTTGCCATTGGATATTATTTATTGTTTACTGGATAATGACTAACTTTATAAGTATTTTTCTTCCATATATTAATAATAAATTATATGAAATGTATACTTTCAGTTAAATACCCCTATCCGTAGATAAATATTTGGGTTATAGTTAATATCTTATTAGTGATTTTTAGTATGAGTATACATGTCAGTAAATAAAGTTATATTATTAGGAAGAGTAGGGGTTGATCCTGAAGTTAAATTTATGCCTAGCGGCAATGCCGTGGTTAATTTATCTATTGCTACTAGCAGGAAATTTAAAAATCAAGAATCTGGTGCTTATGAGGATAAAACTGAATGGCATAGAGTCGTGTTCTTTAATAAACCAGCAGAGACAATTGGTCAATATGTAAAGAAGGGTCAGCAACTATATGTAGAGGGCAGGCTTCAAACCAGAAAATGGCAAGATAAAGACGGAATAGAAAAATATTCTACAGATATTATATCTGATAATTTTACATTTGTTGGGTCAAAGTCTGATTCCATGGGTGATTCACAATTTGACAATCAATCTCAAAAACCTGATGACTTTAACCAAAGTGCTCCGTCAAATCAAGATGATGATGTTCCATTCTAGATTAAATGCTGGAAAATAAAAAATTTTTTATAAAAACTCATGGCTGTCAGATGAACGAATATGATTCTGATAAGCTTGGAGATATTCTCAAGCATAATTTAAGAATGATCGAAACTAAAGATTTCGAAAATGCTGATTTATTAATATTAAATACATGTTCTATCAGAGAGAAAGCTCAAGATAAAGTTTACCATCAACTAGGAAGATGGAAGAAAATTAAGAAAAAAAATCCGAGCCTTTTAATTGCTGTAGGAGGATGTGTTGCTTCTCAGGAAGGCAGGCAACTAAGATCTAGAGCGCCAGAAATAGATATTATCTTTGGACCACAGACTATCCATAGGATACCTAAGATGATCAAAGATCTTCATACTAATAAAACAAAAGTAGAAATAGATGTAACTTTTCCAGAGATAGAAAAATTTGATTATCTGCCATCTGTTACCAATAATAATATTTCATCATATATATCTATTATGGAGGGGTGCAGTAAGTACTGTACATTTTGTGTTGTTCCTTACACTAGAGGCGAAGAAGTGAACAGAACTTTAGATAGCATACTCTATGATGTTAGAGAACTTTCAAATAAAGGAGTAAAAGAAATTACATTCCTTGGTCAAAATGTTAATGCATATAAGTCTAAAAACTATAATGGAGAATATATTTCTTTTTCGGATTTAATAAAGCATGTTTCTTTCATAAATGGTATAGAGAGGATTAGATATACTACATCTCACCCTATTGATTTTTCCGAAGATTTAATACAAGAATATCATAACCCTAAATTAGCTAATAATTTACATTTACCTGTTCAGTCAGGTTCAGATAGAATACTTTCTAAAATGAAAAGAAAACATACTGTACTTGAATATAAAAATATTATTCGTAATGTTAGAAAGATTAGACCAAATATTAATCTCACGTCAGACTTCATAGTTGGTTATCCTGGTGAGACAAATTCAGATTTTATTGATACTATGGAATTTATAGCTGAAATAAATTTTAGTGATGCATATAGCTTTATATATAGTCCGAGACCTGGTACGCCAGCATCAATTGAGGCGGATAGCATTAGCAGTGATGTTAAAGTAGATAGGTTGAATCAGCTAAAAGAGCTGATAAATCATCAATCAAAAAAATATTCAGAAAAAATGCTAGGAACAACAGAAAAGGTTTTGGTAGAAGGTCTTTCTATTAAAAGAAAAACAGAGGTTTTTGGGCGAACAGATAACAATAAAGTGGTAAATTTTAAAGGGACTGAAAACCTAATAGGTCATCTAGTAGATGTACATATTGATGAGGTTAGAGGTAATACTCTTCACGGTACTTTAAGTGACATGATATTAAATTTAAACAAAACTTATGAGCATAAAATACTTTGACTGAAAAAATCACTCATCAAAATCTAATATTGCAACCACAAGATAATGAGAGATTAGCTAATCTTTGTGGTTTACTAGATGAGAACCTCAGACAAATTGAATCTTACATGAATGTTCAAATATCAAATAGAGGTAATAAGTTTATTATAAAAGGACATGAGGATATAGTTCCTCAGACATCTGACCTTATTGAAAAGCTATATGATATTTCTAGAGAAGAAGAACTGACATCAAAGCAACTCCATATGTATATGAACAAAAATAGTGATAGTATGTCAAAGACTGAACATGAGATACCTGATGATGAAGTAACTATAAAATGTAGAAAGCTTACAATACGTCCAAAGTCAAAATCTCAACAAGAGTATCTTGGTGCTATCCTTAACAATGATTTAACATTTGGGATAGGATCGGCTGGAACAGGTAAAACATATTTAGCTGTAGCATGTGCTGTATATTTTTTAGAAAAAGATTTATGCAAGAAAGTTTTCCTTGCTAGGCCTGCAATTGAAGCTGGTGAAAAACTAGGATTTCTCCCCGGAGATCTGTCAGAAAAAGTTAATCCTTACTTACAACCTATTTATGATGCTCTCTACGAAATTTTAGGTTTTGAAAAAGTAAATAAGTTGATAGAAAAAAAGGTAATAGAAATAGCGCCTTTAGCCTATATGAGAGGAAGAACTTTGAATGATGCCTTTATAATTCTGGATGAAGGTCAAAATACCACTATAGCGCAAATGGAAATGTTTCTAACTAGGATTGGTTATGGATCTAAAACTGTTGTAACTGGTGATACTAGTCAAATTGATTTACCTAGAGGCTCTAAGTCAGGTCTAAAAGACTGTTTAGAATTTATGCCTAGGGTTAATGGTGCCCATATTACAGAATTTAAAGCAAGCGATGTAATGAGACACAGAATAGTGAAAGATATTATAAAAGAATATGAGAAAAGAAAAAAATAATCCGCTTACTATTAGAATAATAAAAGATAAGATAAAAACATATATACCTTCGCCTTATAAAATAAAGAAGTGGGCAAATCTATCTTTCAATAAAAGAAAAAAGGCTGTTGTGATAATTAAGTTAGCTAGTTCAGATGAAATAATGAAAATAAATAAACAGTTCTTCAATAAAAACAACCCATGCAATGTTCTATCTTTCCCAAACAATTCAGTTCTAGATAGCGGTGAATATGTTTTGGGTGATATAATTATATGCCCTGATATTGTCAAAAAAGAATCAGATTTATATAATAAAGATATTGATAGTAGGTGGGCACATATGATAATCCACTCGATGTTACATATACAAGGTTATACTCATGAAAAGAAAAATGACAAGTTAATGATGGAAAAAAGAGAAAGAGAACTAATGAAATTTTTAGGATACCAAGATCCATACTATGCCAACTAATATTAAAAAACTATTAAATAATATTATCGCTATATTTAAAAATCATCCGAAAGATAAAGCCGAGTTATTAGGTATATTAAAACATGCAGTATTAGATGGTCATATTGATAATGAGTCACTTAGAATGATAGAAGGAGTTTTTCGAGTATCAGAAGTCCAGGTGAGAGATATAATGATACCAAGACCTCATATGACAGTTATTGATATAACAGATCAGATAGATGAGATAATAAAAAAAGTAGCCTCTTCAGGCCACTCACGTTTTCCTGTGATAGATGATAGCCGTGATGAAATCATTGGAGTTTTACTAGCCAAAGATCTTTTAAAAAGATCCATAAAAGATGATAATGATGATCTCCATGAATTGTTAAGACCTGCAGTTTTTATACCTGAAAGTAAAAGACTTAATATTCTTTTGAACGAATTTAAATCAAGTCGAAATCATATAGCAATTGTAATTGATGAACATGGCGGAGTATCTGGTCTTGTTTCTATTGAGGATGTTATAGAGGAAATCGTTGGAGAAATTGACGATGAGCATGATAAAAAATCAGAATCTAGAATTATAGCTCAAAGTCATGATGATTATATAGTGGATGCTTTAACGACCTTGGATGAGTTTAACTCATACTTCCTAACAAATTTTAGTGATAATGATATTGAGACTATTGGTGGATTCTTAATTAATAAGTTTGAAAAAGTTCCTCTTAATGGAGAAATAATAGTCATATCAGGTTTATCTTTTAAAGTTCTTTCTGCTGACTCTAGAAAAATTAAAAGAATAAAATTAAGTAAAAATACTTAAACCTATCGTGTTAACAATGAAAAACACATTTGTTAGATATCTACTTCTTATAACTTCAGGTTTTATCTATACAGCATCGTTTTCACCATTTGATTTTAAAATTGGGATCTTTATCTCTATATTTATATATTTTTATTTAATATCTAATAGTTCTAGAAAATCAAGTATCTTAGAATCATACATATATGGTTTAGCAATCTTTACATCTGGAGTATCATGGATATTTAATAGTATTTATTATTATGGAGGAGAGCACTTTTTATTCTCAATTATGATGACTCTTGTCTTCATTATATATATGAGTATCTTTTTTATCCCTATAGGGTTTTTCATTAATAAAAAAAGCAATCTTTCAGATATACATTTCCCGCTAATTGCTGCTTCCATTTGGGTTTTAATGGAAATCATTCGGTCGAGTCTATTTGGTGGCTTCCCATGGCTTTTAGTAGGTACAAGTCAAGTCGGGACTATTTTTGATAGTTTATATCCATTTATGGGAGTGTATTCAGTTAGCTTTATGGTAGTAATTATATCAACTGTTATGGCATCAAAGATATCTTATCAAATAAAATTCAGAGTATTTAAAATATATGCATTATTTATATCCTCCCTATTTTTAATAATAAATATAATTCCAATACAATCAACCGACTCTCATCAACCTATAAAGGTAAGTGTAATTCAGCCAAATATACATTTAGGTTTAAAGTATAATGAGTCTCAGCTTGAGAATATTAAAAAAAAGTATATCGATATTCTGGAAAATGAAATTAATAACTTTGTTGTAATGCCTGAAACCGCAATACCAAAAATTTATCAATTTGATAAAAAATTTTATAATGATCTTGTAAACAAATTCAACTTTGATTTTATAACTGGAATATTTAATTATGATCAATCTAAAGACAAGGTGTACAACAGTATGTTGATGTTAGAGAATAAAAAAGAATTTTTTTATAACAAGCGACACCTTGTTCCTTTTGGAGAGTACACACCTTTAGAAAATATTTTTAGTTATATAGCCGATATTTTGAATATACCAATGTCAAGCATAGAACATGGGAAATCTAATCAGAACCCCATATATTATAGAGGTACTATTATTTATCCTCTGATATGTTACGAAATAGCATACTCATCTTTAATCAAACCTAAAGAGGATAAATATGGTTTGATTATAACTATCAGTAATGACGCTTGGTTTGGAGATACTTTTGCTCCTCATCAACATCTTCAGATAGCCAAAGTTCGTGCTTTGGAGTCAAGCTTGCCAATAATAAGAGCTGCAAATACGGGCATATCAGCTATTCTAGATAAAAGAGGGGCTATCATAGATAAGATTGAATTAAATCATTCAGGCTATATCAATGCCGAGGTATTTCCATCTAAGGGATTAACTCCATACATGTATTTTGGAGATTACCCTATATTGATGTTAATATTCTCAATTATGTTGTTTTATTGGAAAAAATATAAAATATATGGATAAAGACTATAAACCTAGAGAGATTGAAGAAAACATTCAAGAGTTGTGGAAAAAATCTGATTGTTTTAAAACAGATCTTAATAATTCAAAAAATAAATTCTATTGCTTAAGCATGTTTCCATATCCAAGTGGCAAACTCCACATTGGGCATGTTCGAAATTATACTATAGGGGATGTGATATCTAGAGGTCAGAAAATGCTAGGTAAAAACATATTTCAGCCTATGGGGTGGGACTCTTTTGGTTTACCAGCTGAGAATGCTGCAATAGCAAATAAAATTCATCCATCTGAATGGACAAAAAAGAATATTGATCATATGAGAGAGCAGTTAAATAGACTTGGTTATGCATATGATTGGAGTAACGAAATATCAACCTCTAAACCTAGTTACTACAAATGGGAGCAATGGTTTTTCCTCAAGCTATTAGAAAAAGATCTTGTATATAGAAAAGAATCTGAGGTTAATTGGGACCCTATTGATAATACAGTTTTAGCTAATGAGCAAGTAATCGATGGGAAAGGCTGGAGATCTGGTGCCGAAGTCGAGAGAAAAAAAATACCCCAATGGTTTCTGAAGATCACAAATTATTCTAATGAATTATTAGAAAGCATAGAAAGTCTAGAGAGCTGGCCATCAAGAGTAAGAATGATGCAAAAGAATTGGATTGGGATGTCAAAAGGCAATCTTATAAAATTTAAGATAAAAAATACTAATGAGTATCTAGAAGTATATACAACAAGATCTGATACGATATATGGAGTGAGTTTCATTGCAGTATCACCTGATCATTTCCTTATGGAAAGAATTAAAAATAAAGAAATTAATACTTTCATTAATAAGTATAAAACATTAAAAGTATCTGAAGAAACTGTCAGCAATATAGAAAAAGAAGGTTTTGATACCGGATTACTCGCAGTCAATCCAATTAGTGGAAAAGACATACCGATATGGGTTGCAAATTATGTTTTAGCAGATTATGGCACAGGTTGCGTCATGTCAGTCCCCGCTCATGATGATAGAGACTATGAATTTGCTAGTAAATACAATTTACCAATAAAGTCTGTTATTGAAGGCGATAATAAAAAAGAAAATGCCGCTTATACGGGTTCTGGGATTTTAATTAATTCTGAAAAGTATAATGGCCTTGATTCGGAATCAGCTAAAAATAAAATATTAGATGATTTATTGAAAAAAAGTGCCGGAGAATCAAAAGTAAATTATAGATTGAGAGATTGGGGTATCTCTAGACAACGTTATTGGGGATGTCCGATACCAATATTTTATCATAAAGATGGTACTGTATATCCAGTTCCCGAAAAAGACTTGCCTGTGACTCTTCCTGAAGATATTGATTTTACAAAAGAGGGTAACCCTCTTGATAACCATCCGACATGGAAATATATTAAATGTCCTTATACAGGTAAGGATGCAATCAGAGAAACTGATACATTTGATACTTTTTTTGAATCATCTTGGTATTACCTTAGATTCTTGTCTTCAGATTATACTGATGGCGTAATGGAAGAATCAAAAAAATCATGGTTGCCTGTGGATCAATATATTGGGGGAATCGAACATGCGATTCTTCATCTTTTATATGCTAGGTTTTTTCATAAACTTATGAGAGATGTTGGTATTGTTGATGATTCTGAACCATTTTCATCTCTTCTATCTCAAGGCATGGTGTTACAAGGTGGAATTAAAATGTCGAAATCAAAAGGAAATACAATTGATCCGGATGATATTATCAAAAAGTATGGAGCAGACACTATTAGACTATTCATTATGTTTTCAGCGCCACCAGAGCAGAGCTTGGAGTGGTCAGATACTGCAATAGAAGGATCTTATAAATTTTTAAAACGCTTGTGGGCATTGAGTTATAATGTTTTAAATAAAAAAAGAAATGATAAATCATCAAATCAGGAAATAAGTGACAGTGACATAAACATGAAGATTAATAAAACCGTGAAAAAAGTTACTCATGATGTCTTTGAAAGGAACAGTTTTAATACTGCAATAGCAGCGATTATGGAGTTGTTGAATAATTTAACAAAATATCATCAACACCATAATTCTTCGAATGATATCTCACTAAGTGGCATTAAAATAATTCTAAAAATGCTGTCACCCTTCGCACCACATATTACTCAGAAAATATGGACTGATGTTGGAGAAACTTCAATTCTAATGCAAGAATCTTGGCCTGAGGTAAACGATAGCGCGTTGGAAGAATCAAAAAAAGAGATTATAATTCAGATCAATGGTAAACTCAGAGGTAAGCTTGTTGTTAATGTTGATCTAGACAAAGATCAAATTACTAAACTAGCACTACAAGATGAGAAGCTAAAAATATATCTTATGGATAGTGAAATCAAAAAGGTTATATATGTTAAAGGAAAGCTAGTTAATTATGTTATTTAAAATGAAAAACCTATACTCTATTTTTATGATTATGATTATGATGAGCGCCATTACATCATGTGGTTACACAATGCGCGGCAGCTTAAATTTACCCCCTTCTTTGGAAAAAATATCCGTGTACTCAGCTACCTATAGCGAGCTAGTAAACTCAATAAATTCTACTATTATAAATTCTGGCATCACTGCAACTAGCTCTAACAATAAAGATCTATATCGAATTGTAATACTTTCAGAAAAACTTAATAGACGACAGCTTTCAATGAATATTACTGGCAGAGTAAATGAATATGAATTGATTTATGAAGTTAGATATGAAATTAATTCACCCAAGCAGAAAAACTTATCTGATTCTATAATTTTATATCGTGATTATTCCTTTGATGAAAATAATGTTATGGGTAATTCAGACAGAGAAGATGATATCCATAAAGAAATGATATCAACTGCTTCTACTCTAATATTTAACAAGTTAAGAGCTCTTGCTAATTAATCTTTTTTGCTTGCTATAGGACTATAGGGTGAATTCCTTATCTTGTCATGCAGAGTCATTCTATAATCTATAAATCTATCTACGTTATTAAAATGCATAAATGGATTACCATTAATCTCTTCTTTTAATGATGATTGTTTTTTTATGGAATAATTATGTCCTGGCAAAATAATTGTTTCTGAATCTAAGTTATCTTTTATATCCTTCAGCGTATGATACATTTCTTCTGGATTACCTCCATGCAGATCACATCTACCACATCCAAAAACAAATAGAGTATCCCCTGCAATTAGATTATTCCCAACATAATAACAAGTTGAGCCTGGAGTATGTCCAGGTGTGTGCAAAGATTTAATCTTAGTTTTACCAAGCTTTATAATATCCCCTCCATGGTTTATAGAAAAGTTATCATAATCTTTCGCCCAAAAGACCTTTTCTTTTTTATTAATATGAATTTGAGTATCAAACTTATCGAGAACTTCATCTACTGCGTTAACATGATCATTATGACTATGAGTTAATAATATCTTTTTTAATACAAGGTTATTATTATTTAAATATTCATATATTTTAGTCATATCCCATGCTGGATCTACAATTGCAGACTCTTTGGTATCATTATCCGTGATAACATAAATTAGGTTCTGCATCGGACCTATATCGAAAGTTTTAATTGTATAAGTTTGTTTTTGTTGTTGCATCATAGCTGTTTTTGTAATACTTTAGTCAAAAGCAAATAATTATGTATTAATGTTATGACAGAGATTGTTTTAAAGCCAGAATTAATTAAGGGTTTACAGGAAGTTCTTGTAAAGCATGACCCTGCAAATGAAGACCCTATACTAGCCGCTCAATATCTATCAGCAGTTGTAGGCTCCATAGTTTCAACGTCTGGTATTCCTAAAGCAGATCAAGGTGATATATTAAAACAACTTCTTGACTTTATACAGTATGTCTATGATCAGCAAAGCCAAGCAAACGAATCTTCGCCGCCACAGCCAGCTACCGATGCTTTTGGTAAGTGGACCCCTAAATAAATTACTTTATATTGGAAGTAATCTCTCGAATTAAATTTGTACCCTTGTAGACTAAACCGGTGTACATTTGTAATAGATCAGCTCCACATTCTAATTTATAAATAGCTGATTCTTTTGTGGTTATACCGCCAGTCCCAATAATATTTATTTTACTACCTACTTGGTCCTTGATAGCTTTTATGAGATTATTGGATTTATTCAATAATGGTTTGCCACTTATACCACCTTCAATATTTATTGATTTATCATTCAATACGCTTTTGTCAACTGTTGTATTAGTTGCTATGATCCCATCAATCTCATAATCAATTGCTATTTTACAAAAACTTTCAAGGCTATCATATTGAATATCTGGTGAAATCTTCAAAACTAGCGGCACATGTTTGCGATGCTTTTTTGTCAAGCTATCATGTTTTTTCTTTACTTGTTTTAAAAAGAAATTTAAAGAGCTTTCAGAATGAAGGTCCCTTAAATTCTTCGTGTTCGGAGATGATATGTTCAGGGTAATATAATCTGCCAAGAAAAAAATTTGTTCCATACAGTATTCATAATCCTCGTGGGCTTTTTCTATTTTTGTAGTACTATTTTTACCTATATTAATTCCAATAGGTATACCTCTATCGATTTTAAGTAAATTATTTTTAAGATAATTTACACCTTTATTATTAAACCCAAGACGGTTGATTATAGCCTGATCATCTTTAACTCTAAATATTCTTGGTTTTGGATTTCCAAACTGAGGCTTTGGTGTAACTGTTCCTAATTCTATAAAACCAAACCCAATATTAGTTATAAAGTTTATATAATCTCCATTTTTATCAAATCCTGCAGCTAAACCTAATTTGTTCGGAAAATTTATTCCCATAATATTTTCATTACGACTATTTGGTTTCGATACTAAAAATCTCTTTAGATATGATCCATAAATTTTCTCAGCAATATATAAACTTATTTCATGAGCTTTTTCTGGTGGAAGCATAAAGATAAATTTTTTATACACTTCAAAAAACATAGGCATAAGTTTCATAATATTACTTTATAAGAATGAGAATCATTGTCATGTTATTAAGTTTATCATAATAGCGTTGACAACTCATATTATTAAATTTAGAATGATTCTAAATGGTTCTAATTTATTAGTTATTACTATTTTAGATTATTTATTTCACAATAAGGAGAAAAAAAATGAGTTTAAAAGGTTCAAAAACTGAACAAAATCTTAAGGACGCTTTTGCTGGAGAGTCTCAAGCAAACAGAAGGTATTTATATTTTGCAGCTAAAGCTGATGTTGAAGGTCAAAACGACATAGCAACTGTTTTTAGATCAACTGCTGAAGGAGAGACTGGTCATGCACATGGTCACTTAGAATATCTAGAAAAAGAGTGCGGTGATCCTGCAACTGGTGAGCCAATTGGAAATAGCGAAATGAATCTTAAGGCTGCTATTGCTGGTGAAACCCATGAATACACTGATATGTATCCTGGTATGGCCAAATGCGCCAGAGACGAAGGTTTTGATGAAATTGCAGATTGGTTTGAAACACTTGCAAAAGCCGAAAGGTCTCATGCAAATAGATTCACAAAAGCATTGGAGTCAATGGCTTAATAAATAATACTTAGCTCCACTAGTTCTTCTAGTGGAGCTAACTAGCGATAAGGGAGCATTGTTATGGAAGGTGGTTTACAGAAGCCTACGCGTTTTGATATAGATTGGAAAAATGCTGATTACCTCAATGAGGATCTATTTGAGAAAGAATTAAGAAGAGTTGCAGATGCCTGTCATGGTTGCAGACGATGTGTTAGTTTATGTAATTCTTTTCCAACATTATTTGATCTAATAGATGAGTCAAAAACTTTTGAAGTTGATGGTGTATCCTATAATCAATTTAGTGATGTAATAGATCACTGCTATTTATGTGACCTATGCTTTTTAACTAAATGTCCATATGTTCCTCCTCATGAATGGGAAATTGATTTTCCCCATTTGATGTTAAGAGGAAAGGCTATAAAATTTCATAAATCAAAAACATCATTTAGAGATAAACTCTTAACATCAACAGATTTGCTAGGTAAACTAGGCTCACGAAAGATTATTGCCCCGATAATTAATTTTTTCAATAGCACCAAGATTTTTAGGATTGCTCTCGAAAAGATACTCAATATTCATAGAAATGCTAAACTGCCTAAATTTTCAAGCATTACTTCAAAAGGTAAGCATAATTCAATAGTTAACAATAACAAAACTGTCGATAAAGTTGCTATTTTTACGACATGTTATCACAATTATAATGAGCCAGTTGTTATTGATGATTTAGTTGATGTTTTAAAACATAACAATATTCATATAGAGATAATTAAAGATGATAAATGTTGTGGAATGCCTAAACTAGAGTTAGGTGATTTAAAAACTGTAGAAAAGATGATGCAGCATAATATTAAAAAATTTAAAAAGTATGTAGATGATGGCTATAGGATTATTGCTCCAGTTCCTTCATGTGTATTGATGTTCAAGCAAGAGCTACCATTATTATTCCCTGACAATAATGATATTAAATCTATATCTAAAGCGCTTTGTGATCCCTTTGAATATTTACTTTTACTTCATGAGCAAAATAAACTTAATACTAATTTCACAAATAATATCGGATCTGTATTTTACCAAGTTGCCTGCCATCAGAGAGTTCAAAATATAGGTCAGGTCACAAAAAAAATTCTTGAACTTATTCCTGGCACAGATGTTGAGGCTTTAGAAAGATGTTCGGGTCATGATGGAACATATGGTGTCAAAAAAGAGACTCATGATATTGCTATTAAAATTGCCAGACCTATTGTCAAGGAGTATCAAAAGAATGAGGCACAACACTTTACGAGCGATTGTACTCTAGCTGCGCATCATATAGTGAACGCAATGGGAAATAAGGTTATTCCAAACCATCCGATTTCTCTGATTAAAAGAGCATATGGCATATAGATATAGATAAGGAGATACTAATATGAAAAAGTTAATAACATCTGATTTACTCTCATTGGAAGAATATGATAAATCTAGAGAAGAAATAAAACAAAACTTATTACTACATAAGAAAAATAGATCCATAAAGATAGGTGATAATGTCCTATTGTTATTTGAGGATTATGAAACTATAAAATATCAAGTTCAAGAGATGTTAAGGATAGAAAAAATATTTAAAGAAAAGGATATCCAAGATGAAATAGATGCCTATCAGTCACTCATTCCTGATGGGAATAATCTTAAAGCAACCATGTTGATAATGTATACTGATGTAAATGAAAGAAAAATCATGTTAAATAAGCTATGTGATCTAGAAAATAGAGTCTGGCTATCTATAAACAACTCTAAAAAGATATTCGCTGTTTCAGATGAAGACTTAGAGAGATCAAGAGAAGAAAAAACATCTGCAGTTCATTTCTTAAGGTTCCAATTAAGCGATGCAGATAAAAAATTATTCAAAGAAATAGATGATATTATTATCGGAATAGATCACAAAGAATATAACTATGAAACTAATTTACAAAGAGACACTATGTCGTCTTTGGCGAAAGATCTTGATTAGTTATTTATTTCTGACTTTGATGAGTACTTCTGTTTGTTCTAGAACTACGTTTTTAGGTATTTCCGGTAATCTAGAAAACTCTACCTTGTCAACGGCAATATCTGTAAGCTTATTAGTGCTAATGTTATACACATGATGATGTGACTGCAAATTCGTATCATAGAACTTACAATTATTTTGTATATCAATCATCTTAAGCAAGCCTTTAGATTCAAAAGTACATAAAGTGTTATATATAGTGGCTTGAGATATGGGTAAATTAGAAGACTTTATATGATCAATCAACTCATTTGCAGTGAAATGTTGATGTTTCTTGAAGATAATATCAGCAATTTCTAAGCGTTGCTTAGTAGGCATGATACTATTTTCCTTTAATAAGTTTGAATATTTATGTTCCATGACATAATTATATAATTTACAGTACAATTATTAAACACTTTATTTATTAATCTTTTTAATTATTTCATGTATTACAGATGAATCTTTTTCTTGCTTTTTATCAATCACTGACTGATGCATTAGCTTTCTACTATACTTAGTGCCTTTGAGATTTATATTTAAGTTCCTAGCTATCTTTAATGCAATATCTAAATCTTTTAAATGTAATTTAGACTTAAATCCCGGTTTATAATCACTATTAATCATTCTAAGGCCATGCACTTCTAAGATTTTACTATTTGCAAAACCTCCCATTAAAGCGTCCCTGATCAGGTTAAGGTCGCATCCGGACTTTTTAGCTACAAGCAATACCTCACTGACAGCTACCATTGTCCCCGCAACCAATATTTGATTACATGCTTTAGTTATTTGGCCTGAACCACTTTTGCCTATATATGTTATGTTTTCACCCAAAACTGATAATATTGGCAAGATCTTCTTAAATATTTTTTTTTGGCCGCCGACCATTATTGATAAATTTCCATTAATAGCACCAATCTCCCCTCCAGAAACGGGGGCATCTATTAAGTATGATTTTTTTAACTTAAGTTTATTAGATATCTCTGTAGTAACATCAGGAGAAATTGTGCTCATATCAATCAGAATTGTATTATGCAGAATATTTTCATAAAGACCATCATTTCCTAATACAACTTTTTGCACATCATTAGATTTAGGAAGATTAAGTATAATGATTCTACATAATTTTGGTAAGTCTGAAATATTTTTAACATAAGCGCCGCCAATAGCAGATATCTCATTAATAACTTTTTTTCTTCTAGCAAAAAAAGAAATCTTATATCCTGACTTGAGTAGGTTCTTTACCATAGGCTTACCCATGATACCAAGACCAATAAATCCAATTTCGCAATGAGCTTTTTTACTATCCATGATATATTGTATAGAATCTGTGCAATATATCATATGAAAATTACGTATAAAAAATTTATAAGTTCTTCAAGGATCCCTGAATATGGAATATATTTGATTTTAGGAAAGCCATATCATTTACAGAATGAAGTTCAATCTAAGATTGAACAATATTATACAAATAAGGAGTATATGATTAAAAAGATTATTGTTGATTCAGATTTTAATTTAGAAGCCATAAAAGATGATTTTGAAAATTATTCTTTATTTTCAGAAAATAAGTTCATTTTGTTCAATATTATCTCAAACACTATACCAAAAAACCTTTCTGAATATTTACTTGAGAGAAAATCTACACCTGATCTTGTTATTCTCATAAAACTAAGCCCTCAAGCCCCCTCTTTTAAAAAGACAAAGATTTACTCTAAAATAGATGCAGATGGTTGTGTTATAGAAATACATGAATTGACAGGGTTAAATTTGATTGAGTGGATGAAGATGAAGTTCAAAAAAAATAATATAACATATACTGAAGAACTATTTAAAAAGCTGATTGATAAAAACGAGGGAAACACATCTGCAATATCCCAAGAGTTATATAAAATGTCATTGCTTGACATAAATGATGTTGGCATTTATTTTGATTTCATCCAAAAGGAATATAAATATTCAGAATTTGATTTAATTGATTCAATAATCGATTGTAATATTCAAAAAGCATTAAAGATTCTTGGCTATCTTAAATCAATTAAATCACCGGAGGTATATATTCTTTTTTTAATTAATAGTGAGATTAAAAAAATTCATTCTTTAGTATATAAACTAAGTCCTCCTCCATATATACCCAGTTTTAAAAAAAATATCTATGATAGATTTTCTGAGAATTATAATAAAGAACACTTGATGGGTTTATTACAAAGTTGTTATGCTATAGATAGGTCAATTAAGTTAGGTATTAAGAATACTGATATATGGCATGACCTTGAAGTATTGGTCATTGATTTTATAATGAAAAAACCATTGCTTCATCAATTGAAAAATGAGGTTGTATAAATGAATATTAAAAAATATATATCAACTCTCAGTAAGCAGGCGCTATTGTCATCAAATAAATCTGGAACATACAGTTCTTCTCAGAAAAATAATACCCTGAGAACAATTTCGCGTAATCTTAAAAGTGATACAAAAAAAATACTCGATGCTAACAAAATTGATTTAATTAATGCAAAACGAAAAGGTATTAAAGACAGTATGATTGATCGGCTCATTTTAAATAAAGAGAGAATTGACTCTATGCGAGATGGACTTAAGAAAATTATCTCCATACCAGACACACTTTATCGGACATCCAACGCTACTAAACAAAAAAATGGGATATACATTAGCCAAATGAGAGTTCCGCTAGGAGTCATAGGTATGATTTATGAGTCAAGACCAAACGTAACGATAGATGCCGCAGGTTTATGTGTTAAATCTGGTAACAGTGTCATATTAAGAGGCGGATCGGAATCAATTAATAGCAACAAAGCGTTGATGAGATGTATAAAAAAAGCACTGGAAGATAACGGCATAGATCTCCATGCTGTTCAATTAATAGAGACCATAGACAGAAACGCAATTGATCATTTGTTGTCGATGAATCAATATATAGATGTAATTATTCCAAGAGGAGGAAAGAGTTTGATAGAGAAAGTAATGTCAACTTCAAAAATTCCTATGATTAAACATCTCGATGGAAACTGTCATGTATATATTGATAATAAAGCTAATCAGGAAATGGCTTTTAAGATAAGTATAAATTCTAAAATGCAAAGGTATGGTGTATGCAACGCAATGGAAACTCTTTTAATACATAAAAGTTTTTCAAAAAAATGTCTTAAAAAAATTCTTAGTACATATTCTGAGAATAATGTTGAGATACGCGGATGTAAAAATATCAAGAAATTACATCCTGTTGCAAAGTTGGCACAAGAAAAGGATTGGAGTGAGGAGTATTTGTCTCCAATAATATCCATTAAAATAGTTGAATCACTCAATGAAGCTATTGCACATATAACAAAGTATGGTTCATTGCATACCGATGCTATAGTATCTGATAATAAAGATTCTATAAATCAATTTAAAAAATTAGTTAATTCAAGCTCGGTTATGGTCAATACGTCAACTAGATTTGCCGATGGATATGAATATGGCTTAGGGGCAGAAATTGGTATTAGCACAGATAAGTTACATGCTAGAGGCCCTGTAGGCTTAGATGGTTTAACAAATCTGAAATATATTGTTACTAGTAAGGGAAAAATTAGAAGCTAAAAAAATGTCTAAGCAACGTATCGGTATTTATGGTGGCGCATTTGATCCTTTGCATAATGGTCACATAAAGCCAATAGATCAAGTTTCTAGAGAGCATGATTTAGATCGCATTCATTTTATACCTACAAATATTTCAAATTCTGAAAAAAAAATCTTTGCATCACATGTTGATCGACTAGAAATGCTTAGTATTGGTTTAAATAATCCAGCATACATAGCAGATAATCGGGAAATAATACGAAAAGGTATATCCTATACTATTGATACTATTGAATCAGTTATAGAGGAGTATAGGGGAGAGAGTATTTATCTGATCATTGGTTCAGATATTTTACCAACATTAAATAAATGGAAAGACTTCGCTAATATAATGCTATTATGTAATATCATTGTTCTAGCAAGAATGACTAAAAACAATGATTCTTTGATTAATCAGGAGTTAAAACCACTTATTTGTTCAGATCTAGCTATATTTCATAGCAATTCCTATGGTAAAATTTACTTACAGGATACGCCTTTGATAAACATATCATCAACAGAAATACGAAGTAGATTGCAAAATAATCAAAAGGTATCAAACTTAATCCCATTGCGATTAGATCAATGGTTGCAAAAACGGAAGATTTATTAATATATGGAAGCTCTTAAAAAATCTATTAAAAATATCTTAGAAGACAATAAAGCAGAAAGTATTGTGATGATGGATGTTAAAAATAAATCCTCTGTTACTGATTTGATGTTTATAGCATCAGGTCGATCAACAAGACATGTAAAAGCTATCGCAGATAATTTGGTTACAAAACTTAAAAAAAATAAAATTAAGCCATTGGGAGTAGAGGGATATACTAAATCTGAATGGATACTACTGGATTATGGTGATTTACTTGTCCATGTTATGCACCCAGAAACTAGAGATTTTTATTCACTCGAAAAACTATGGGATGAAAGTATTGATTCAGATAATTTTACATATAAATAGTTTATGGAAAGATTAGTATCATACTTGGTATATTTTATATCTTTAATATTACTTATATCATTTTCTATAATATTTCTCACTGAGAATTCGAATATAGTCTCAAAGCTTTATAAAAATGATATTATAAATTCAATCCAAAAAAGTTCTTCACTAACATATGATTTTAAGAAACTATCAGTCCAGTGGGCTGGCTTAGACCCAAGTTTGATATTTGAAGAAGTATCTTTGCATAATGAAAAAGTAAAACAGCATTACCTAGATAGTGAAAAATTGATAATAAAAATCAATCTTTTTAAGTCTTTATCAGAATTGAGCATCATACCTGAAGAGGTGAATTTAGTGAAATCTAACATAGATTTAGTGTTTGAAAATAATGGAATATTTATCAAAGACTATAATCTTCTGAGTACAAGCAAAGACATTAATAATTCCAATGTTAATAGCATAAAGTATAGGGTTAGTGATTCTAATATTAGAGTATTTGATAAGATTAACTCACATTCTCATGATTTAATAAACATCAATATGGTTATAATTAAACAGAATGATGATATTGAACTATTTACTACATTTAATCATCAGTCTTCGAAAGAAATAATTCATTTAGCATCAAGTTTCTCTATCTACAATAATAAGATAAATGGAAAAGTTTATAGTCAAGGTGTAAATATTAACATAAATGACCCTGTACACTTTTATAAAAATATGAGTGCAACATTCAATAAACTTGATTATATATTTTGGGCAGAAATATCTGATAATAATATTATTAATATTCATGGAAACTTGGAAGTTGCACAGTCTATGATATCTAACAATTTAAGTAAAGATCATATTATATTTAACAAGTTTAATTCTCAAGTATCTTATAATAATACAAATAATCAAGATCAGATTAAACTTACAAATATGTCTTTTGGCACTAAGAATAATAAATATAAAGAAAACTATATTAAGTTAACTAGAAAAGAAGATGTACTATCAAGTTTATCAATTCATTCTTTATATGTTAACGATTTAAAATCCTTGTTGAGGTTATTCACGATGTCTTCATTAAAATTAGTTAGAGATTCTATAGACCAAATTACACATGGGCATATAAATAATATACATTTGAACAATATGCATGATAAAACGCTATTGAAGTATATGTTTTCATTTGACGAAACTGGATTTCAAAACAAAATTTTCATGCTATCAGATATATCAGGAAAAATAAAAGGCGATTACCAAAAAGGCTATCTCAAATTAAACAGTCAAGACGTTAATCTTCTGTATCAATCTAATAAGTACCCTATAAGCAAAATAGATGGTGACATATATCTTAAATATATGGATGACAAACTTTTAATGAGTTCGAGTAATATACAATTAGATGATGCACATACTGCAAAAATATTAGGATCTTTTTCACCTGAAAGGACCAAGTATCAAGTTGAAATTAATGGTAATATTAATAATGTTTTTTCTAAACTTCCGCTTAACTTTAATATAAGCGATAAAGTTAAAAAAACTAATATCAATACAAATTATAATATTGATTATAGAGTTTATGAGATAAATAATAAAACTCATACATATGGTGCAATATCACTATCAGATCTCCTGGTGAGCAATAATTCTGCTAATGTTACATTTAACGCAAAAAAAATACGCATAAACTTCTTCGATAAATATTATCAATCTTCTAACTCAGAAATTTTTTTAAATAATACCAAGTTTTTGTTTTCTCTAGATACTGATATATCTGATAAACAAATAAAATATATAGCTAATAGTAGCGGATTACTTTCTGACTCATTTATAAGAAGATTTGTTAAACATAAATTAATTAATTCATTTGCAGGAGAGTCTAAAGCAAATATTGAGTTAACCTATGAATTAAAGAACAAAAAAATATCAATGAAATTAAGTTCTAGTTTAGAGGGAATGGCGTTTAATATTATTAGTCCTTTTAATAAATCCTCAGATGAGGCTCAGAATTTTCAACTATCTTATGCTATAGAAAATAATAGAAAAAATAGGATCAATATTAAATACAATTCATATGATATTGAATTCTCAAAAGCTAAATCAAAATTATATGCTATAGTTAATTCCCCATATATCTCCGGAACCCTTGTGCTTCCAGATAAAATTTCTTCAGATGATAGACTTACTGCTAGATTGAAATATTTTGATTTAAATAAATTTCAAGGTATAGCTGATCCTGCTGGATATCCATATATAGATATGAGTATGAAGAGAGTAAAGATTAATAATAATTATTTTGATGATTTTAAAATCAGGACATCACCATTAAGTAATGGCATGTTAATTGATCAGTTAGATTTTGCGAATAGTAATTTAGTGATGACTGGCAATGGAAGATGGTTAAATAATAAAAAGGGGCAAATTACCCTGTTTGATGCTGAATTTAAGAGTAATAATTTTGGTCAGTCACTCAATGCATTGGGCTATAAAGACTTGATTAAAAATGGATCATTATCCTCTCAGTTAATTGGACAATGGGAAGGGTCGCCAGACTTTTTTTCGTTAAATAACTTTGATGGTAAGATAACCCTTAATATAATGGATGGTGAATTTCTTCAAGTTAGCAAACAATCGAGAGCCATTGGCCAACTACTTGGATTATTTAGTATTTCCTCTTTACAAAAAAGATTATCACTGGATTTTAGTGATTTTTTTTCAAGTGGCTTAGCATTTGACGACATGAATGGTGAATTTATATTTCTGAACTCGCAAGCCAAAGCCAATAACCTAGTGCTGAAAGGATCTTTTGGGGAGATGAGGGTGAATGGCTCTTCTGATCTAAAAAATAAAACTCATGATCAGTTATTAGTTTATATACCTGACTTATCTTCAATGAGTCTCATTTCTGGAACACTTTTAGGTGGCCCGGTTGGAGCGCTGGCGTCAATATTTTATGATAAATTCTTAGAGCAAATTGGTATAGATACAAATCAGCTTGCAGCAGTAGAATATTCCATACAAGGATCATGGGATAATCCTGAAATAAAAGTAATAGAACCATTTAAACCTATCACAAATTAATATATTCTTAATGTTCATACTCGAGAGAAATAATGACAAAAGTAGCATCTATACAGTTATCATCAGGGCCAAATGTGCAAGCCAATTTATTAGAGGTTGGCAAATATTTGGAACAGATCTCAAAAACTAGTTCCAAGCTTGTGGTTTTGCCTGAAAATTTTGCATTGATGCCAGAGGATGATTCTGAATTTCTTACACACGGTGAAACTGTTGGAAGCGGTCCAATTCAAGACTTTATTTCTCAGCAAGCAAAAGACCACAAGATATGGATAATTGCAGGAACAATTCCTATCAAGACTGATAACCCAAAAAAGGTAACGTCTACCACTTTTGTTTTCAATGAAATGGGAGAGGTAGTTAGCAGATATGACAAGATACACTTGTTTGATGTTGAATTACCTAATTCTAACGAGTCGTATAATGAATCTGAAGTCTTCAATAGTGGCAATGATTTAAAAGTTATAGAAACACCCATAGGCAGAGTAGGCTTGGCGATTTGTTATGACCTAAGGTTTCCAGAGCTGTTTAGATTACAAAAGGAATCCAATGTAGAAATACTTGTAATACCATCAGCATTCACGGAGCAAACTGGAAAAGTCCATTGGGAAACTTTAGTTAAAGCCAGAGCCATAGAGAATTTATGTTATGTTGTAACATCTTGTCAAGATGGATATCATATTAGCGGAAGACAGACCCATGGTAATAGTATGATTGTTAATCCATGGGGACAGATTTCATCAAGGTTGCCATCTGGATCAGGGTTTATAGAATCAGAAATTAATTTAAATAAACTGAATTCTATCAGAGAAAAGTTTCCAGTTTTAGAACATATTAATCTTATAGGTAAAAAATGAATTTCATAAAAGATCACATAATCAGTAGTTACGATTTATCAGATGGTAAATTAGAAAATGTTTTATCAGCTGCCTGTCCGACTAATATAGACTTTGCAGATTTATATTTTCAGTATACTAATTCAGAAAGCTGGCAATTAGAAGACGGTATAGTGAAAAATGGTTCTTCTAATATTGATAGTGGTGTCGGCATAAGGTCAGTTTCTGGTGATAAGACAGGTTTTTCTTATAGCAATAATTTCCAATATGAAAATTTACTCTCTGCAGCTAATACATCTAAATGTATTGTTAATAGTGGGCAAGATAAAGAAATAAAAATAGGTACTGAAAAAGACATCCGTAGATTATATGAGCCAATTTCTCCATTAAACTACAAAGAAGATAATGCAAAAGTTGAGTTTTTAAAGGATATTGATAAATATATACGTAGCAAAGATAACAGGGTTGATCAAGTGATTGTGAGTCTAGCTGGCGTTTACGATTCAATTTTAATACTTAATACTGATGGTATTAAAGCTTTTGATGATAGGCCTTTAGTAAGATTTAGTGTCATGGTAATTTTAAAAGTTGGCGATAGAAGAGAAAGAGGCTCCGCTGGTGGTGGAGGCAGATATACATATGAAGAGATTATAGGTAAAAAATTTGGTTATGAATTTGCAGACGAAGCTCTTAGGCAGGCGACTGTTAATCTAGAGGCTGTAGATGGTAAAGCAGGTGCGATGACAGTAGTCCTTGGACCTGGATGGCCTGGGGTTTTATTACATGAAGCTATTGGACATGGTCTTGAAGGTGATTTTAATAGAAAAAAAACCTCTGCATTTTCAGATTTAATTGGCAAACAGGTGGCTTCTAATCAATGTACCATAGTCGATGACGGAACAATCTCAAAGAGAAGAGGTTCTTTGTCAATAGATGATGAAGGTTGTGAGACTAAGTGTAATACATTAATTGAAAACGGTATTTTAAAAGGTTACATGCAAGATAAAATTAATTCAAAGCTTATGAATGTTGATCCAACAGGCAACGGCAGAAGAGAGAGTTATGCATGTCTACCGATGCCAAGAATGACCAATACTTTTATGTTGCCAGGTGAATATAATCCTAAAGAGATTATTGAATCAGTCCAAGATGGGATTTATGCGGTTAATTTTTCAGGCGGCCAGGTCGACATCACTAATGGTCAGTTCGTCTTTACAGCCTCAGAAGCTTACACTATAAAAAAAGGCAAAATACAAGAGCCTATAAAAGGTATGACTCTGATTGGTAATGGCCCTGAAGTCTTAAAAAAAGTTTCAATGGTTGGAAATGATTTGAAGCTCGATGATGGAGTCGGCACTTGTGGTAAAGATGGACAAAGTGTACCCGTAGGTGTTGGGCAACCTACGCTAAAAATTGATGAGATAACTGTTGGAGGCACCCAGGTTTGAAGAATAAGGATAACAGTATTTCAGACTATAAAAATAAACTACAAAAAATTATAAATAAACTAGATAGTAAATTTGATTATGAATTTAATATGAGTTTATCAGATGGCTATTCTGTCACTTCAAGATTTAGTGAAGTAGAAAATATAGAATATCATCAAGATATGGCGCTAAATGTCTCCGTATATAAAGACTATCAAAAAGGAAGTGCTTCTACTAACGACTTATCTGAAAAAAGTATTCAACAGGCAATAGAAAAAGCTCAGAATATATCTATTAACACTCAAGCAGATGATTGCCAGGGATTGCCAGAGAGTCAATATACAACACAAAAATGGGAAGACATGGATATCTATTATCCTAAAACGCTAGATATCAAAAACATTATTGATTTAACGAAAGATTGTGAAAGTAGTGCTTTTCAGAAGGACAAAAGAGTCACAAATTCTGAAGGATCCTCTTTTACATTTTCAGATAACACCCATATGATTCTAAATAGTAATGGTGCCTATGGAACGTTTGATTCAACAGATTATTCTCTATCATGTATAGCTCTTGCTGAGCAAAATAAGTTGATGGAGAGAGATTATTGGTATTCTTCAACGAGGGATTATGATGCTTTGGAATCATCTAAGCATATAGGTGAAAAAGCTGCAGAACGCGTTATTGCAAGACTTGGTGCAAAGACCATAAAAACTAGGGTTTGTCCTGTCCTGTTTTCACCGGAAATGACTTCATCTCTGATAAGTAGTTTTTTATCCGCTATTAACGGATCTTCAATATATAAAAAATCTAGTTTTCTTATAGACAAGATAGATAAAAAAATATTTCCAGATTTTGTAAACATACAAGAGGATCCAAGCTTATCAAATGGATCCGCAACACGGCCTTATGATTCTGAGGGAGTATTAACTCAAAAAAAAGATATTATAAAAGATGGCATATTAAAAACTTATTTACTCGATACATATGCAGCTAGAAAATTAAAATCAAAATGTACTGGCAATGGAGTATTGACCAACATACTTGTTTCATCTAAAAAACCTGAAGCCAATTTATTACAAAATATGACTGATGGTCTCTACATAACGGATATGATGGGAAGCGGTGCTAATTCATTAACTGGAGATTATTCACGCGGTGCTTTTGGCTATCTAATTAAAAATGGCGAGATACAGTATCCAGTCACTGAAATCACAGTAGCTTCTAATTTACTACAGATGTTTGAGAATATAGTATCCCTCGGTGATGATGTGGATAATAGAAATAGAATTAGAACTGGATCGATGCTAATAGATAATATAACTATTGGTGGAACGTAAACTTAATCTGAAAATCAAGTTGCGTATATTACTATCCAAACCTTTTCTTTAAGATATTATAACCAATAACTGCAGCAATTATAGAACCAACAAAAATACCTAATTTGCTTGCATCAATTAATTCTATTGAGCTAAATGCTAAATTATTAATAAACAAACTCATTGTGAATCCAATGCCACATAAAAAAGATATACCAAGTATATCTATCATTTTTATACCATCAGGTAGTGTGCATATTTTCAGCTTAATAGATAAGTATGTAAATAATGTAATACCAATTGGTTTGCCTAGTAGTAAACCAAGCATTATTCCAGTAGAGATTGGACTCATAAAGCTATCAAAAGATAAAGCCTGAAAGTTAATGTCGCTATTGAAAAAAGCAAAAAGCGGCAAAATGAATATCCCTACATAATTATGAACTGGATGTTCCAGATCTTTTAACATTGAGAGCTCATTATCTTTTCTTGAACTGTTGGGTATGGTTGTTGCAAGAAGTACTCCCGCAAGCGTTCCATGGACACCAGATTTTAAAATGCAGTACCATAAAAATATTCCCAAAATAACATAAATTATTTTTCTTTGGACATCAAGTAAGTTAATCATTA